>CAMNEA010000029.1 GCA_946536145.1 uncultured Butyrivibrio sp. | reverse complement strand
ACAAACCGCGGATTTATGGGCTTAACCTATAGTCCGGCGATTTGGGAAAGTTTTACTCAACTGTAACTACTATTGAGAGTACCATTTTCTTTGCTTTATCCATTATTTCTTCACTTACAAAGGTATTTATCAGCGCTTGAAAAAAGAAACCACGGACGAGTATTATCATTACTCCATAAAATTGTTCAACAATACGAAAATCATTCTCACTCATAGCGCCACCAATCATTCAGGCTAAAAAATTCATATATGCTTTTATAAATTCCCCATACTGGTATTTTGAAATAATCAGAGACTCTCCATTATCCATGTACACCTCTGTCCTTGAATATCCTTTAATATGCTGCATATTAACAAGATATCCTCTATGGATCCTAAAGAACATTTTCCCTAATTCGTTTTCAAATTCAGACATCTGCTTATACACATCATAAGCATTTCCCTCACTGTGGATAATTGATTTTCTTCCATTGCTCTCAATATAAATAACGTCTCTGTATTTTAAATTGAGTGTGTCTCTGCCTGCCTGAACTACAATATACTGTTCAATTTGAGCATCTTCATATCTTGTTTCACATACAAGCTGCGCATCAAGTCTTAACAGTTCTTCAACTGCTCTCCTAAGTACTCCATCAAATACAGGCTGCGAAACGGGCTTCAGCAGATAGTCATATGCCTTAACACCGAAAGCATCTCCCATTCTGTCCGGAATCCCCGTAACATATATTATTAGTGGCCTGGAAGCACGCATACTCCTACCATTTTTCTCTACTCGCATTCCCAGTTCTCTGGCAGTATCGATACCATCAGTTCCCCCCATAGCAATATCAAGAAAAAGGATATCAAGTTTTGTTCCTGCATCAATGTCACTTATCAATTTTTCACCGGAATCATATTCTTTTATCTCTGCTTTGTATGGACTTTTCGAAAGCCATCCGGCAATCAGGTTTCGTATAGCTTCCTCGTCATCACAAACTGCAAAACGATATTTATCCATTTACGTTTTCCTCAACTCGAATTCGTCCTAAAACATAAAAATGCTTAGCACGGACCTCCATGTAAGCATTTTTACCATTACCCTGTATTTATCATATCATCATAAAGATTAGTCTTTATATATTCATGTCATGAATGGACATATTATTGTAATGAATGGACATTACTATCTCTTCCATTTTTCTGAGAAATCAATCAATTTCATCAGATCATTAACGTCTCTGGAAATAACATCATCAACATTTGACTTCAGCTGATCTGGATACTGTGCATTATAAGCAGGTCTCATCATATCTTCATACGAGGCTATTAACCTGTTGACAGCATTTTTGTCTGAAAGATCTGTGTTTCTGATGCTGTCACGGATGTTTGCAACAAGATCACGGTTTGTTGCAATATCTGTGCTTGCATACTCATTAGTTGATTTTCTTACTTCATTTGGCACATGAACCTCAATGCCAAAATATTTTCCGGATTCAGGATCATCATTAGTCTTAGTTTTCTTATTTGCCAGCATCCTTTCCTGAGTTCTGATCAGATTATTATTGTAGTCTTTCATAGCCTTGCTAATAGCTTTGGCCTGATCATCATTAAAGCCTTCGTAAGCACGGTTATCAACAACCTTCTGCGCTACTTCCATCTTTGCATAATCTCTGTAACTGAGATATCCATTCTTTAACTGACTTCCGACACCTGTTATCAAATCTCTTGCAGCAGATAACTCCTCATCATTAAATGAAGCTCCGCCAATTTTATATACACCCTCTGCATTTTTGCTTACCGGTATGTCTTTTTCATATAACGCGCTGACAGGATGATTATTCCAGGAATCTCTTACTTTTTCCAATTCTTCAGCACCTAAAGCAGAAATAGACAAGGTAGCTGCCGTATCTGAGAAAGCAGTATTTATGTTAGATTTATCACTTAGTTTATCGGCAACAACGTTCTGTAAGCCACTGCTCTCATCCTTGTTCACAGACTTTGACTGCACCTCGTCACGCTGCAACTTTGCAGCATATATTTCCTGACTAATGTCTTTTACCTGTCTGCTCACTGAAGTTATATTGATTCCTGCCATAATCATCTACCTCCTTGTACATGATTTGTGAATATCACAAGGGTTTCTCTTTTTCCTTTCGGCATCAATCCTTTATCAGATAATACTAATGTCACCAATAGCATCATCTATGTCATGAATAGCCTTCTTATATCTGACTGTCAACAGCGCTGCCCTTAACATCATTTGAAAGTAAGCTCAGCTTATTGAGGATATTCGTAATTTCAGAATTAACAGCATTCTGCGTATCCTCCATAGATGCACTCTCAGAAATAATAGTTCTCTGGGCATCCTCTGCTCCCATGCTGTCAGCTTCTGCACGTTCTCTTCTTGCAATAGCCCGTTTGGTATCAGCACTGGTTCTTTGGCTCTCTGCTGCGTGTTCCTTGATATTCTCTATCATTTCCTGCTGCATAGCTTCTTTTTCGAGTTTCTTTGCTTCTTCCTTCTTCTCTTCTTTCTTCTTTTCGGCAGCTTCTTTGGCTTCTTCCTCGCGTTCCTTCTGCTCTTCGTCTACATGCTCAACCGCTTCCTGCGTCAAAAGAGCTATAGCCTCTTCGCCCGCTGCTTCCATAATATCTTCAGCTTCATCCTGAGCTTTCAGCATATCCTGTGACTTAGCTCGTTCTCTTTTCATATCTGCAAAGCCCTGAACATTTCCCATCTGCTGAGCTTTTGCTCTATCAATATCAAGAGAGTTCTGCTGATTTGCTGCCACATAGTAAAGTGCTTTTTGCTGATACTCCGACATTTTGCTTTTTTCTTCATCAGATAAACCATCCTTGGAATTATTCATCTTAAAAGCAAGTTTTGAAAGCTCATTATTCTCTTCGCTGTCCGGATCAATTCCATATGCTTCCTGGAGTTCTTTTAACCTGGCATCATTCTCCAGTGTATCCGCAGTCTTTTCGTTGATCTCGTCCTGAAGGCGCTTTATCTCATCTTTAATAGACTGCATCTGTGCATCCAGCTTCTTCTCTCCGCCAAATGCATCGGAAACCACCTTGAGTGCCTGTTTTCTGGCTAGGCCCTGCCTCTGCTGGACAAGGCTTTCACCCTTCAGATTGGCACCTGATACTGAGGACAAATTGCCGCTCTTATGTGCAGTTTTACCTGCCCCAGTAGTCGACTGGGCATTATTCTGATTTTGGAAAGGATTTATTTGAACATCCGTGTTCTGTTGTATCCTCATAAAGCACCTCCACTTATGGCAAAACTGATACTATCTTGTATCATTCATAATTATGGTCATCTATATGTATATCGGCAAAAATGATTCTTTATTAAAGCCTGAATAGCTCACTCTTTTTTATCAATATTTGACGGCAGAATTGATGACAGCACATCTGAATAATTTCCAGTGCTCGTATACGTGCCACCAGCTCTTGCTGCGGCGTTTGTCATAGATTGCGCCTTGTCGTAAACCTTTGATGCAAAAGAGTTATAACCTGTAAATACACTCTTTAAAGTACTGATATCCGCCTTTTTAAGGGCGTCTTCATCAAGCTCAAGCTTATTATCAGCACCTACTGAAATACCAGCACGCTCCAGAAGCCTTTCTGTAGACTTTGTGGTCTTGGTCATCCATGCAGCATTTCTTAAAACATCCTTGGTGTTCGAATTACCGGCACTCTCAATAGTTTTGTTGTAATTATCAATAAATGACTTTACAGCCTTGGTAATTGAATCCCAGTCATAATCTTCTTTTGTAGTCTCTTCGCCCGTCTTCTCATCTTTAGTCTTGATCTGTTTCTTTTCCCAAAGAGAGTCCTTCATAAGAGCACTTGAGGACTTTGCCAGAGTACCTGCTGCACTTCCCATGGAAGTAAGTTTTGCAGATGAATCCCTACCTGATGCAGCACCATCAGCCTTCTGCTTGGCATAATAGGCCTTAACAAGTTTCCCATAGGATCCATTCTTTATACTGGCGTAATCTGAGAGGTTTATTCCACCCATGATGCCATTATTATTGCTGTTCCCTGAATTGATACTTAACCCAGCCAGGAACGAACTGGCATTTTGGTTATATGCGCTATAATCGTTATCTGCACTATCATAATAGTTGCTCTGTGAATATCCTCTGATTGTTGACATATATCCACCCTCCTTTGCTATTACCCGGAATCCATTCCTTAAATGTGGTAATCAATATGCCTGTATTTTTCAGGCAAAGCTTTATCAACAGGCATGTTATTTATTTCCTTCGCCTGAGCTATTGCAGCGGCATCAGTTTCAGCAAGAGCTTCATCTGATAGCGCTTCAAGATTCTCCTCGCTAAGCTCTGCCATGTCCTCTGCCATTTCTGTAAGTTCTTCAATCTGGTCCTCAAGCTCATCCATGACTTCAGAAAGAATACCTTTATCCTTATCGATACCAGTTGCTTCCTCGATCATTTCCTCACGACGCTCTTCCGGAGTCTTTGGAGCCATCTTCTCAGCTTCTTCAGCAATCTTTTCACCGCGTTCTCTGGCCTCATCCAGTATATGGAACATCTGTGAGTTGTTATATGAGGCTTTAGCTGCATCAATCTGGTCATCATACTGTTGGAACATATCGAGCTTTCTCTGGATATCTTCAAGAGAATTGGTTTTCATGTTCTTTAGGTTTTCCTTCTGCTTTTCAAAGAAGGCTATCTGATTATCACGCTTGGCCTGTCTTTCCATTCGGTCCTGCGTTGCTTTGCTCATAGGTCTGTTAAGAAGATTTAACCCTTGCATGTTTATATTCATAGGCGTTCTCCAATATTCTCTGAAGCTCTTCAAACTGCTCCATCGTGAGATCAACGTGCTTTTCTTTGATAGGACTTGGATCTAATAGTTCCCTAAAAAATGTTTTAAGACCATCTGCCATAACCACCAGCCCCCTTATTATGATCAAACCACCTGTTCTTTAGACTGATAATAATCCTCAAACAGCTTATTGGCTGCATTCATAGTCTCTTTGCATATTGCCGGAAGTTCACGTCCCCAGGTCTTAGTAGCCTGCTTGAATCCCTTTTCCATGGCTTTCTGCATCTCTTTCATCTTGTCGACATCATCTCCGGCAAGGGCTGCAGCAAAATCAAACAGTCTCTGGGATGTCTGCTTTACACCGTAGTATCCGTCTTCAGAAATATCTTTCTGTGCCTGAGCTCTTGTAGCCGCATCAACCTTGATATTTCCACCAGCAAGCTGTTGCCACATGCTGTTTCCTGTAGCCTTGCCATATGCACCTACCTGTCCCTGCAGAGTTTTCTGAACTATAGCCATCAGCTGGTTTCTCTGTTGTTCCTCTGCTGCTTTCATCTGCTGAACAATAGCTGCTCTGTCAGTAGCTGATTTCTTATAGATTGCCTTGGAATCATCTTCTTTACTGCTCTTTTCTGTGGCTGTCTTCTCATATACAGCACCCTGCTGGTTTACCGCAGATTCCTTCTTTTCATCTTTCTCATCGTTCTTTGCCCAGCTAGGCTCAGCATTATTAACGCCTGCATAGTTGTAGTTTCCATAGTTTGTGTTGATTCCGATACTCATAATGTAATACCTCCTTTTATTAACATTTGTTAGCAGTATCCGTAAAAAAATAGTTTAAACTTCAACATCAAATGATCCACCTGTTTCCACCGGCATACTTTGCGATGATGTGGTGGTTACTGGCATATCCATTCCTCCAAGTGACAACGAAACTCCGCAGTCATATCCTCCAGCTAATGAGGCTTTTCCAGCGTTTTCCTTTTCCGATTGTAATCTGTCAAACAAGGCTTTCAGATATTTTAGGTCAGCTTTCAGAATGTCCCTTGCTTCGTCCGATCTGTGTTTCACCTTAAGCTGCTCCAGATCTTCCGGTGTCATAGATCCGGAAAGAGCTTCTGCCATCTCATCCAGATCCTCATCAAGCTCAGCTGTTTCTTCTGCCATCTCCATCATATCCTCAGCAGCCATCTCCAGCTTTTCCATAAGAGCTTCAAACTCTTCCTGTTCCAGCTCTTTAATTTCTTCCTCAGAAGCTTCTTCATCAATGGTTTCTTCCGGCTCAAGCGGCATTTCTTCTTCACTTTCAATGCCTCTTTCTGCCCGTTCTTCCATCTTCAGATTCTTCTTTTTCTTGTCACAGGCACGCTGGACCATTTCTGCATGAAGTATAGCCCTTAGGATTTCTTCTTCATCATAGTCGCCGTTCTTTAGCTGCTTACGCAAAAGACCTATCTTCATCCTTATGCTCGTTGATACCTGTGCTGCTTTTCCTGAAGTCTTAGCAGCAAGCACCTGTGACGAAACCTGTTTGAAACTGTAAAGAGCTGCCTTTTTCTTTTTTCCGGTCTGCTTGGTAGGCTTGCAGATTCCTATGGTTCCAACATGATTGCCATAAGCATCATAAAGTTTTTTCCTGTAATGCGTTGTGTTTCCACTTACATTTACTTCCCATCCGCCATTCACAGCATTATCACCTCCTTACAGCCACATGATAATGCGGTCCCAAATATCCATATCCGTATGATTATCCAGCTTTATAATTCCATCATGTATTTCTTTTGCATTTATCTCTGCCCAACCACCACCTCCGCCGATTCCGGGGATCTTATAGTAACCGCCTGATGAAATGTGAAACCATTCATCTGTTCCTTTTGCCTCAGGATATTGCTCCAACAGAGCCTTTCCATCCACGTAAATATAATCATCATCAAAATCTACTACGATTGATCTTTCCACATCTGTATAGATTTTCTGTACATTTCCTGTATAACAAATGCCACTTATCATTCCCAAATCATTGGTCCTATTATATGAATTAGCTTTAATGATTCCTACTGAAGCTACAACCAGAATCACTAATGCAACTGCACCAATAGATAGAATCTTTAGATTATAGGCTTTTCTAGAAACAATCCTTTCCAATCTCTTTTTCAAAATCTTATAACTGTCATCCCATGCAAAAGACATTCCGCCCTCGCAACCGAGCTTTTTCCTTGTCTGCATCATATTCCTGGCACATCCTAAGATTGTCTCGCCATAATCACATGCATCAATTCCACATCTCTGGATCGTAACTGTGTCGCAGATGTCCTCAAGGTCTCTTTTCATATATCCTGCGCAAAGATGTAGGAACAGATTAGGCCACAGCATAACTCGCAGAATATCATATGCCAGGAGCATCCAAAGATGTCCGAGCATAATATGCGTCTCTTCATGCTTTATAACAACTCCAGCCTCATCAGATGAAAGAGTTTCAGGTATAACTATTACAGGCCTTATACATCCGGTACAAAACGAAGACAATTCACCAGGAAACACTTTGATTACATATTTTGAACTGTACTCTTCGGAATCATAATAACGATTTATTGAATCTGAAAGCTTTTTTCTTCTCCACCAAAACTTGAATCCCAATGCCAATATTACAATGATGTAAAGTACGCCTATCCAGTTGTGCCTTACACATAGATCATGCCACCAAAGCATCAGATATAAACCGGCCTTAGTCTCAAAAAACACATGAAGCTTCCCGCAAAAAATAACAGGAATCAATAGACACCACAAAGCAGCCTTTCCAAAAACGCTCTTAGAAAGCAGAGTGCTTCGCAGAATCATAATGATCCCCAAAACAAAAATCGATATGATTGCACAAAAACCAAGTATGGTCGCGAAATAGACACATACAAATTCTAAAAATCCATATAGCTTATTAAAGAATAACAGCATTCCCTGCATAACTGCTCCTTTGCTCATCCGTGAGACTTATTTATTCTTCTTAGCCTTAGCTATTAGGTTTTCCAGTTCCTTTATCTGTTCTTCAGATAGATTTTCTTTATCTAATACTGCAAATGCAGCGGAAAGCCTGTTACCTTCAAAATAGCTTTCTACAAAAGCACTGCTCTTTGCCCTTTGACACTCCTCTCTTCCTCTTGCAGCTGTATAGTGATAAACCCTACTGTCATCAGGATCCACTGTATATGTAAGCATTCCTTTTTTGCAAAGTCTGTTTATCAGGACTCTTACCATTCTCTGTGTCATCTTGGAAGACTTCGGAAGTCTATCTGTTATCTCAGCAGATGTAAGGTCATGGCCGCATCTCCACAGCACCTCCATGATCATCCATTCGCTTTCACTTGGAAGCATCTCTTCTCTTGGCATAATGTACCTCCCGCATGTGCTTAATCAGATTATTTCTCTATTTATAGGATAACACATGAAATAACAAACATTAATTATAAACGCAAATTAATAAACATTTAAGAATTTAAGTCTTTATATCCACGCTATGACTAACTGAAATGCTTGCCGATACTTCTGAAGGAGTTGTTGGCGCTACTCTCTCATCGATATGAGGAACACTGGTATTATAAGTTGATGCTGACTTAGTTTTAACTTCTACACCGGCAACAGTAATCTGTTTTTCTTCGCCTTCACCAGGAATCTGAACATTTCCGGAAGCCTTTTCAGCAATCTGTTCCTGAAGCTGCTCGGCCTGCTCTCTTCTCTCAGCACGTTTCTTCTCACGCTGCTTTTCAATACGTTCATTCTGCTTTTGCTCCTCAGCATCAGCTTTGGCTGCTTCGTTCATGTTGCTGTTAAGCTCAGATAGCTGTGACATTTCCTGCTTACCAAGCTCTGATGCTTTCTGCTGGAAGTGAGCAAGCTCTTCTTTCTTTTTCTCAACATTTCCACCAGTATTGGAATCTTGCTTAATCTCAGCTTCAAGCACTCCGGCCTTGCCTTCCATCTGTGACTTTATTGCATGCTGAGCTCTTACTTGTTTCATTGAGCTACTAGCAGATATAAGTGATTTTGTCATTACATTTGATAAAGCCATTTGTCTACCTCCGTGTATTATGCTTCTATCTGTAAAGTTCCTAAAATACGTATAGTTGTCCTTACATCTTGTTTATCGGATAATGTTTGTTAATAGTTAATAGCTGTTATCAAACTTTTTTATAAACTTTGTAATCATTTTCACATAGCTAAATCGTTATATACTATAGAGGCACTTACAGACAGACTGGAGGAACCCTTTCTTGAACCAGGAACAGCGACAGATAAAAGCTGCGAAAGAAGGCGATTTGTCCGCGTTGAATGATCTTATCCAAAGCTACTATCTTGAAATATACAAGTATTGTTTTTGGCATATAAAGAATAAAGAGCAGGCTGAAGATATTACACAGGAGACGTTTTATAAAGCAATTCGATTTCTTAACGCTTATAAGAATAACGGAACATTCCGGGCATTTTTGTACAAAATAGCCCTTAATGCCTGTATAGACCATCAAAAGAAGAAAACGGAAATGTTGGATGAGCATATACCAGAAATATTTTTCGAGGAATCCGGTTTTAAGCAATCGGAAGACACTTTGGATTTTGAGAAATTCCTAATTCCTCTAAATGACAGGCAGAAAGAACTAGTCATTCTCAGATTTGGTCAGGATCTGTCATTCAGAGAAATTGCTGAAGTCACAGGAAGTAAACTTCGTACAGTGCAGACCGAAATCAGGCGTTCTTTGAAAAAAATTGAAAAGCATACCGGAAAGGAGCCAAGATCACATGAATAAAATATCTGATCAGATAAGAAGCAGTTTTAACTCATCTTTGCCTGTAATTGATGATCAAGAATTATGTATGGCTATATCTGATACTGTAAAGGGTTGTTCGATACCCCCCAGCACCCATAGAGCTTCAATAATCAAAATAGCTCTCCGCCTTATTAAGTATATTGGTTGGAAGATATGGCTTATTCAGGGGCTGTGCCTAATAGGTATGCTTCGCCTTTTTGTCAGTATTGGTGGGCAGGGGCTGATCAGCATTCCGCTGGCCACAATAAGAGGGCTATGCATCATCTCTGCATCCATACCATTTATAACGATTCCCTATATCCATCGCTCTATTGTTTACAAAATGCACGAAACCGAGATGTCTACTTATCTCTCATATGGAAGGCAAATATTGATAAAGCTATTTGTCATAGGCATAGGTGATTTAATCATGCTTACAAGCGGACTATATGTTGCTGTTTTTATTCTTGATCTGCATACTGTTTCCGCATTGATATATGGGATGTTTCCATTCCTTTTTATGAAGTCGATCACACTCTTTGTGCTTTCACATTATCATGCTGATAATGCATTTTGGATATATGGAATACTATATGTCATATCCATCACAAGTATTGAACTGTTCGTTAAGTACTACCCTCTGGAGTCCATATCAGGAAAAATAATACTGCTCAGTATTATGGCGTTCCTTGTGATTGCACTGATCCAGACTCTAAAAGACATTGTCTATTCAGAAAGCTATAGAGAGCTTAATCTTGCTAAATGAGGAGAATGTAATGGAATTAAGTTTACAGAATATAACAAAAAAATACTCAGACAAGGTTGCTGTCAATGATGTTTCGCTGAGCATTGAAAAGGGTATAACCGGACTCCTTGGAGCAAACGGCGCAGGAAAAACAACATTAATGAGAATGGTTGCCGATATAATCAAACCAGATGCTGGAAGCATAACATATGATGGTGTTCCAATCTCTGTTCTTGACTCTGAATACCGAAATATTTTCGGATATCTTCCACAGGAATTTGGCTTCTATCCGGAGTTCACTGTAATAGATTATCTTGATTATATGGCAGCACTAAAAGATCTGGCCAAAACCGACAGCAAAAGAAAAATTGACTCTCTTTTGGAGCAGATGACACTAACTGATGTACGGAGAAAAAAGATTAGAAAACTATCCGGTGGTATGCGCCGAAGAGTTGGAATTGCTCAGGCTCTTTTGAATGATCCCGAAATACTGATCCTGGATGAACCGACAGCAGGTCTTGATCCGGGAGAAAGAATCAAGTTTCGTCAGCTGCTATCTGAGTTTTCGCAAGATAGAATCGTTCTGATATCCACACATATAGTTTCTGATGTTGAATACATAGCAACCAGACAGGCAATTATGAAGGAGGGCAAAATAATCAGAGACGGTAGTACCGATACTTTGGTCAAAGAAATGGATGGAAAAGTATGGGAATGTACCGTTGACAATAAAGATATTAAAGAATTGGAAAAGGTCCTGCAAATAGTCAATCTTAAGAATGTCAGCTCCGATCGTACAGAAATCCGCTTTATTAGCGATACCCAGACCATAAACAACGCATCAAATGTCTCACCTCGCTTAGAGGATCTTTACATGTGGCTGTTTGGAAACAAGGAGGAATGACAGATGAGACTTTTATGGCTGGAAACAAAAAGAATACTTAAGAGTAGACTTACGGTATGTATGATTATGATGGCTGTGATTTTTTCTTTGCTCATGGCCTATGTTCCTGTATCTTTTTATAATTGCGCTAACCCCTCAGGCGATAAAGAATACCTGTCCGGCTTTGATGCGCTTCGCACCATGAAAGAGATCCGAAGCGATATAGAAGGACCTATAGAACATGAAGACATAAAAGCAGCGGTCAAATCTTATCAGGAAGTGACCAGAAAATACGGCGTCGATAGTGAGTATTCTCTTCCAACAGAAGGAAAAGTAGAAACTGCCAAATATGAATTCTTGTTTTGGAGAATAAAGGAAGCATATGGTCCAGAAAACGGATTAAGTGCTAATCTCAATACTCTCTCTGTTGATGATTTGGATGAATTCTATTCTGCAGTACATAAACATCTGCAGAATAATATGAAACTTGAGCAGGAAAAATATCCTGCCGCCCAGGCAAAAGCTCTATCGATGTATAAAAAAGTTCAGACTCCATATTCATACTATGTGGGAGCTGACTCCACCGTATTCGATTACGAAGAACTGCTTATCTTTCTTATTCTTCTTTGCTGCGTTGTAGTAGTTGCCTCTGTTTTCTCCACTGATTATCAGACTGGCGCAGATGATATATTTCGCTGTGCCAAAAACGGAAAAAAGAAACTGGCAGCAACAAAGGTCCTGTCATCTATGACAGTAACGCTTGGAATGTGCGTCCTCTGTCTATCCGTATGGGGAATAGCCACTCGATTGATATGGGGAAAGGAAGGAATGAAGACATCGATTCAGATACTTTTCTCTATAATCAACCTTGTTAATCTAAACGCTGGACAATTAATGTGGGTACTGGCGATATGCGGAACTCTAATGATCATCTCTTGCGTATGCTTATCGCTGTTTATATCCTCCTGCGTTTCAAAGAACATGGTTTCTTTGATACTATCTGTTGCAATTTGTCTCGCGCCGATTGTGCTCGGATGGATATTACCAAATTACATTATTGATTATGCTAAAGCCATTTTTCCGTCTGGAGGAATAGGTCTACAGAATTGCATACTATTTGATATAATTGATTTTAAGTTCTTTAATATCGGGCCTTTAGCTATATGGACTCCACATCTGATTATGGGTTTTTCCATTCTGGAAATACCATTATGGATTATATTAGCGATAATAAGCCATGATACTGAAAAATGCTAATGGTGAATGTATGATAGCAAAATTATCAAAATCTATATGAAACAATTTCTGATTCAGAAAGCGACCGGGATATATGTGAAGGATTTATGTGATGAAGCTAGATATAATAGGATCTGTTGCCAGTGGTAAAACCACACTTGCAAAGAGTTTATCAGAGACATATCATGTTCCTTTTTATCAGAAAGATAATATTGTTTGGGAGCGGACTCTTAATGGTGATATAAAGCGTGAGGACAAAGCGCGTGACCAGTTATTTCAGGGAATCATAAACAGTGAAGACTGGATTGTAGAAGGATCTCCAAGAAAGCTATTGAGAGAGAGCTTTGAAAAATGTGATTATATCATTCTGTTGGATATACCACTCCATAAGCGGTTATCAAGGGCAATAGGACGCTGGATTAGGCAGCGGACAGGAAAAGAAAAATATAATTCAAGACCTACGTTTAGGTTTCTTTGGTACAACATAAAGTGGGTGTTTGAATATGAAAAAGATAGGAAAGAGATTATTGAATACCTTTCTAAATATGGGGCGAAGTATAAAAGATTCACAACATCTGAAAGCGCTAAAATGTTCATAAGCAAGCTGTTTCAATAATGAAATGAGGTCATAATCTGCGGCTCAAGTTCTGTGAATTAAATTTTTGAAATTCACCGATTTATCTATGAAAATAATTATATTGATAGGCATGTGTCACATTGAACAAAATAGTTGTTTTGATCCTGCAGTCACACTATTATCTCTGAATCAAAATATTGTTCTGTAAACATCACTTTTTCCCAAATTTGCTCTTTAGTAAAATTCATCTCAGATGGAGCAACAACCCACTTTTCCTCCACATCATCTTTTCGATGAATAATTGCAATAACTTTACCAATAAACTCTTCCACAGGCTCTTCTACACCTATAATATATGCATCTTGTTCCTCACCATCCGGTGCAATGATTCCCTCAATATATCCATAGTTTATCGGATAGTACATATCCTTATGCTCCGGATGGTAACTCCCCATAGGTCGATCCACATTTACTTTTACTATTTCTCCAATCAAAATGCTCCTCCTATTAACAATTTGCTTGTTGGAAATATATATGAATTAACAATATTATCTTTTCTTTGCAATAGCCGTAAACTCGCCCGGAAGCTTCTCATTCTCCCATGACGGGTGCTCATCAAATCTCTCCAAAGAAAAACCATTTTCGATTATAGAGTTGATAATTTCGCTGATTGTATACTTCCTATATTGGCACTTGGGAATCTGTTTACGAATTTCCTCATTGTAAAATCTTGCGTGTGCCATTTCACCCTCAAAGATTTCTGTGGCGAAATAGCTCATGGTTGGCTGCTGAAGTCCCAGAATGTCAGATATCTTAGAGAAAGGATGAAAATCGCTGCAGATCATTTTTCCTTCAGGCTTTAGCAAATTGTTCATAATCTTCATAAAAGCATTAATATCATGGAAATAATGTAAAATTCCACCTTCCATAAATACTACATCAAAAGACTCTGCATACTTGTCCATGTCTATTTCCATAATGTCACATACTTCATATTCGATTTTGACACCTGCTGCATCAGCTGTTTCTATCGCATATTTTTTGTTCGCTTCTGATATGTCAAAGACAGTAACATTCGCTCCAAGAAGTGCAAGCGGAATGGCCTTCTTACCACATGATCCGCATATATTAGCAATTTCTATTCCTTCAAACTTTTCAAAATAGTTTGCATATTGCTTTAACATCTTCAAAGGATTTTCCTTATCCTTCTTAGCTCGTTCTTTCGGTGTACCTGCCGTTCTTACCCAGAAATCATATGTATCAAACTCCCAGGCTTTCTTGTGTTGTAAACTATATTTTTCCATACACATTCCCTTTATGGTAAGAATACATAATCAACTAACTCTAAATTATCAGCAACAATTGAAATAAAGATGTATGCAAACTCTTATACCATAATATCATACGTTAACATATTTGTTATTCAGCTCATTAATCTAACATATTCCAAGCAGCGCACTTTTTTCGTTTGTTAATAGTCATTTGGAATCGGACAGGAATACAACATCCCTGTCCGTAATAGTGTTTATATTGTTTTATGAGTTCTTATACCTCAAAGCAGCTATCCTCTCCGCTCTCGTAGCTCTGAAGGATCTTCTCCTGGAGTTTTTCCCTGAAGGCCTTTGTCACAGGATAAGCAATATCCTTGAATTGGGGCTTTCCGTTTTCGTCCACGGTCTTCATCTTGTAGCTGGGCATGGACATGAAAAGATTCCCTGCCTTACTCTCCACGATGGAAATGTTTCTGACAGCAAAGCTACTTCCAAATGTTACTGTGGCAACTCCTCTTACTCCGTTAGTTGTCTCCTCAAGTGCTTTTGTTCTTACATCGATTCTCAAAATAGTTTTCCCCCTCATTTGAAAAAATGTTGTTTGTTCTAAGCTCTGGGCTGTTACCCCGGGACGACCTCTGCCTGCGGCAAAGGTCGCATGCAAGCAATGCATATGTAATACATATGCTCATCCTGCTTTTACAACGAGGCCTCTGACCTCGAGCTATGGCTTGGCTTTGCCTTCGCCTTTTCTTCCTTTTCTGCTTCCTCTCTGGACAGCAGAAGTTCAAGATTTTTTCTTGCGATAAGATAGTCTTTTCGCTCTTTTCTAAGCTGCACATACTTCTGAAAATCAGGTCTGTTAGCTTCAATAAGTTCGCCATATTCCTTTCGTAAATCCTTAAGTTTTGGGATTATCCCGTCAGGCAGTTTTTCAAAAATTTCCTTGACCTTCTTATGCTCCCGGATCTCTTTTTCATGTTCAGCAAAGTACTTCTTGCTGTAACCGTTCTTCCTGTAGGCAGTGTATATGTCTGCTGTTTTGGAATAAGTGATGATGGCATTTTGAAGCTCTTTGTTATCAGCCATCTTCTGATTTCTTTCCTTAACGCGGTTGTTCAGTTCTTCTATTTCTGCGTCCATGGAATCCGTCTTTTTCACCAGTTCCTCATAAGACGAAATACCATGCTCCTCCAAAAACAGAAGGACCTTGGCTCGCTGCTTAAGGTTAAATTTCCTGGCCCAGTTCTCATAGCCCTTACCTTTTCCTTCATGCATCTTTTTCTCGATATCAACAAGAAAACTGAGACTGTTATAGTCAAGGCCATGGTTGTTGTCCTTGGAATTATTCTTGCCATACTTTCTGATCTGGTCTTCATATCTGGACTGAATCACAGACAGATTATTTTCAAGACAGAGCATGTCGGAGATCCTGGAAAGAGCATAACTGGAAAAATACATGTTCCGAAATCTGCTCTTTCCGTCGATTGCCACTGCATTGAACACCACATGATTATGGATATGGTGCTTGTCGGTATGGGTGGTAACTATAAAAGCATGTTTTCCCTTTGTGAACTTCATGGCCAGTTCATATCCTAGCTCATTTGCCTTTTCCGGAGTTATCTCTCCAGGCTTAAATGCTTGCCTGATCTGATAGGCAATGACATCCTTTTTGTGAGGCTTACGAACATTATCCTCATAAATTTTTCTCGAAAGAAGGAACTGTTCTTCAATAGATTTTGGATCACAGCCATAGGTACTTACATACTTTTCGTCCTCTGTCTTTCTTAAATCCCTGACATAATCAATACTTCTTTTAAGACTCTCCGCCACAGACTTGGACTTAACATGGTGAAGCGGTATTAGCATTGTCGCTGCCATGATCTTCCTCCTTTTCAAATATCCGGACAAAAGAAAAGCAGCCCATATCGTAAAATACAGACTGCTCTATCGCCCTATTTCTATGAAACTGTAATCTCAGATTTCCTGATACAGCTCGATAACTCTGTCCAGAAGATACTCACCATAGCCAAGTGCCAGCATTACAATTGCAATCATCATAGCTGCAATGAAAGTCATGCAAACTCCGAAGACACAGTGAGTAGAGATATTGAAGAAGATGATCACTATGCCAATAAGAAAAGCCACCCCTGCCACAAAGCCTGACACATTGACTATTACTTTCACGAAAAGACTCAGCGTAAAGATAACCAGGAAAAGCGGAAACAATAAAACCTTTAACAGAAATCTCATAATACTCATGGCAATTCCCTCCTTGGTGCCTAAACAAAAGATGTTGTTATAACCATGATAAGATCAGTAAATGCAGCTGCCAAGTTTGCCGCTTACCTTATCTTTGAAAAAGCAATCATCATGCTTTTGGTATGCTCCCATATCTCGTCCAGGCGCTTTTTCAGATCTTCGATATCTTCAGCATAGACCTCACCAAAGGCATTAGCTTTTTTGGCGTACTGGTTTAGATTGTTGGAACACATGCGCAAAAGATAAACTATCTCACCGAAATCATCAGTCTTAAGCCTCACACAATAACCATCAAGAATCATCTTCCTGATATAGATGCTGCGGCTTGTAATCCCAGCCTCATTCATCTTGGCAATGAGTCTTGTGTACTCCTTATCTGTCAATCTCAAAGTGACCATGTGCGTGTGTTCTTGCATGCTCTTTTCTCTCCTTGGCAATCTGTTCTTCTTCCATAGCTCTCTGCCTGTTGGCTTCATACTCTCTGGCCCGTCTTCCAGCCAGTTCCGTTGAATCATCATCACCTGGGTTATCCGGATCATCTTCAGGAACTGCATTTATTAGTCCATCGAAGTTATTATCATTTGCTTCAATGGCATCTTCCGCCGCCTTCAGATAATTCTTTTTGGAACGGATGGTATGTTCCTCCAGGATAGCTTCCTCTGTTTCCGTAAGCTCTTCTTCCTTATGAATCCTGTCATTTGCTATATCCAGTCCGCTCATAAGATCACCCCTTTCGCCTTTTTGTAATTCTCAAGTTTCTGCAAAACCGAGGGTCTGCCATCGGTCTTACCCTTCTTAATCATCTGCTTCTTTTTGTGAGAAATTTTCTTCCCTGCATCCACTACTTCGCCCATCCTTACGCTGTAGTTGGAAAGCCTGTCAGTTATCAGACTCACTTTTTCTTCTGCTGTCATATCTGCCGCTGAAACCATTTCTGCCATGGCAAGTTCCCCCTTTTTTTGTTCCGGCAGCCACACATTGAGCCAACATGCAGCTACCGTTAATTATTTAGTCTTCTGGTTTTTCATTAACAGATTCTGCCTTATCAAGGGCACCAGTCTCTACATCTTCGATATAGTCCTCATCAGGATCTTTGTTTTCCTTCTTAATGAATTCATCCCTGTTGCTATAGATATAGAAACCACCTGCACATCCCAAAATTGCCAGGATTACAAATATTATCAGATTTGAATTATTCTTCTTTGGTTCCTCAGGTGGGGCCTCTTCTACCACGGGTTCCTCTGTTACTACAGGCTCAGGTTCCGGTTCCTCTGTCTCGCCCTTAAGTTCTGCTATCTCTTCCTCATCCATTAGTGAAAGAAGATCTCTCTCATCAACAAGATTCAGGAAGTGGACAGTATTCTCTCCCTCATCATCACGGTCGATGATGATATAAAAGATGTTACCGGTTTTGGTTGTAACAGTTATGAACTGCTTGCCGCTCTTGTCTGGGTCTCCATAATCATCAACAATGGTAAGATTTCCTTCCGGAGTAAGCGGTCCCATCTTCTCAGGTTCTTCCTCCGGTGGCGAAGGCGGCACAACTTCCTCTTCCTCAACCATCTCAGGATCAACTCTTGCAAAAGCTGTTACCGGTGTAAGCGTAAGTGCCAAGCTTATGCAGCTGGCTAGTATTGCTGCTGATTTAAACTTCCTCATCTTCAGTATCCTCCTCATCATTATTTCCGCTGACGATATCGCCAACGGATTTCCCTCCAGGGAGATTGCCTTTTGTGTAAGCAATCAGCTTCTGGAGTCCTTCAGGAGTAATGTCCGCAGCCTTCATCATTTCATGGACCGCAGCCATCTCTTCCTCCTGGCATTTCTTTTCCAGGGCTTTAACTTTTGCATCAGCCTCAGCTCTTCGCTCCCTGGCCTTTGCAAGTTCAGCCTTGTACCTGTCTAATCTCTCAAACATAATCTCCCCCTCATGGTCTTCCATAGCATAAAAAGTGCTGTTGCCAGTACTTAGTGTTGATTGAAGTGTAAGAAATAGGATTACCGCAATGAATCATCATTCCATTTCCAACATAGATGCCCACGTGACTTGCTCCCGGAGTATCATAGGTCCTCTGAAAAAAAATAAGATCTCCAGGTCTTGCATCTGACGGAGAAACATAGGCGCTTCTTTTCCTAAGTCCCTGAGCTGTGGTCCTTCCCACGCTATAGCCGCAGTGATTCAGAACCCAGCAGACATATCCAGAACAATCAAAACCAGTGGTAGGATTGCTTCCACCCCAGACATATTCCCTGCCAAGGTACTTTTCTGCCTCAGCTATCATCAGGGCAAATTGGTGGTCAGTAAGAGCATCCCCGGGAACGTGATAGTCCTCCGGATCTTCAAGGTCAGTGTAAATATCTGCAAAAAGATATTCCTTATTGCCTTTGGTATATAGCAAAATGTCATAGTGAGACTTCTGTTTTTCAGTAAGCCCCATTTCTTCTATGACTTTCCTAAGACTTCTGTTATCCAGCTTTACCTTCATGATCTTTACGGTGTACTCTTCTTCCTCTTCGTAGGAGTAGTCCTCATAGTACCCACCATCCTCATAAGAATCATCATCCACCCAGCGTGTGCCAGTCTTTTCTACTGTTCGTGTTCTTTTTTCTGTGCGTGCTTTGTACGTCAGCTTGTACTGCTTATCAAACAGCTTCTTTATGATGGCTTTCATATCTTTTCGCTTGAAGTCATCATATTTGACCGTCAGATATGTGATGAGCTCATACGGATTATGCCCGATCTCATCAAGTTCGTATTCATACTCGTCATAGCCAGGGTAGAGCGTTTCAGTATCATCTATCTTTTTCTTCAGGTCTTTTTCCAGCTTCCTGTAATCCGTTTCAACACCCAGAATGTCCTCATCATATGCGGTATAGGTTGAGACCAGTACTCCATCTGATGTTGAAGGCATCATTATGGCGCAGCTGGAAAGCATCGTAGATAAAAGAACTATGATCAGCACTACAATCATGATTGCAATAATGAGCTTAGGGTTCTCCTTTGCGAAGTTGGCAAGAGCAGCCAGTACGTCACTCATCTTCTCAGTGATCTTATTGATCGCATCCTCAAGCATGGTTGCGCCTCGTTTGGCAGTCTCACGCTCTTTTTCCTTCTGGTAGTAGGACTTGCGGTTTTTTCTTTTCTGAGCAGCCCTGGACTTGGCATTGGAGCCATCTCTTGGATTCTGTTCATTGGAATGCTTCTTTTCTTCCTTGTGCTGGCGCTTAAGCTTTCGCTGATAGATGCCTTCATTGATAATATCCATAGACTCATGGACTGCTGATGCCCCCTCATGCACCACATCACCGGATACGTTCTTGTCATCCTGAGTGCCATTGCTACTGGCAGCAACTACTTCAGCAGCGGTTCCAACAACTGCTGTGCCAACTCTTAAAGCCCCCTCTGCGGCCTGCATTGCCTTTATCCTGGCTGTCTCTGCTTTCATTTGAGCCTTTACACCGAGCATTTCCTTGGATTCAAGCCTGCCTTTAAGAACCTTTTTTCGTTCCGGATCTATACCTTCTTCCTTACAATCAACACCTCTGCGCTTTAGTTTTTTTCCATACTCAGCTTCTATGGTGGACTTCGTCCTGAATTTACCTCTGAAATGCGCCTTATCATTCAAATCCTTATCCCCCTCTTTACGTGAATTACTGTTCATCCTCTTCTTCCCTGTACTTTGCAAGGTCAGAAGGCTTGGTTGTGAGGATCCTGTACAGCTCGATATCCTTTGGGAAGTGATCCACAAATGGCAGAATCACATTTCCAAAAAATAAAAGCCCTTCACCTTCTCCCGCCTGTGTGACATGGGATAACTGGTGTGGGCTTATATTGAGCTTATGTGCCAGGACTGACCTGTCGCCTGAAGCCTGATTGAGCATATAGATGAACTCACAGTTCTCAAGGATATTCTCAACCTCAGCTGAGGCAAGCAGGTCCTTGACGTTCTGAGTTATGGCTGTCGGGATGCCTCCCCATTTTCGGAAACGCTTGTAAATCTCTACGCTGTAGCTTGCTGTCTGTTTCTCCCTTAAAAGCAAATGGAACTCGTCCATATAGTAACGGGTACTTCTTCCTGATTCTCTGTTGGCAGAAACCCTGCCCCAAACCTGGTCCTCCACAATCAGCATGCCCAGCTTTTTAAGCTGCTTTCCAAGGTCCTTGATGTCGTAACATATGATCCTGTTATTAATATCCACGTTGGTCCTGTGGTTAAAAACATTCAAAGAACCTTTTACATAGATTTCCAGTGCAGTTGCCAGATTGTGGGCCTCTTTCTCATCCTGCTTAAGCAGCTCATTATATAAATCCTCCAGAAGTGGCATGTTCTCCGGTCTTGGATCATCGAAATACTTGTTATAAATCTTGTGGACGCATCGGTCTATAACAGTTCTTTCGATTGGCATCAGGCCTTCTTTTCCACCGATGACCAGCTCACACAGAGATAAAATAAACTCTGCCTTAAGCGTTATCGGGTTATCATCGTCAGAATAGTTCTGATTGATATCCATTGGATTGATATACTGCCTGGAATTGGGACTGATCTTGATGACCTGTCCATTAAACTTCTTTACAAGAGGCGCGTACTCTGCCTCTGGATCGCAGACTATGATGTCATCGTCTGTGGAGAGCATGACATTTGCCATTTCTCTCTTTGCAGCAAAAGACTTACCGGAGCCCGGTGTACCTAAAATAAGGCCATTAGGGTTCTTCAGCTTTTTCCTGTCAGCCATGATCAGGTTGTTGGAAAGAGCATTTAGCCCGTAATACAGTGATTCCTCTCCCTCCTGGAAAAGCTCCTGAGTAGTGAAGGGGATCATGATTGCTGAGCTTGAAGTTGTCATACCGCGCTGTATCTCGATATGGTTATGAGCAAGAGGAAGGCTACTCATAAGCCCCATTTCCTGCTGGTAGTCCAAACGTACAAGGCTGCAGCTGTGTTTCTGGGCTATACTCTTTGCCTGGAACACATTGTTTTCAAGCTCTCTGAGAGTCTTTCCTGTGTTCATTATGAGGAAAGTTATCATGAACATTCTCTCATTCTGACTCTGTAGTTCCCTCAAAAGTGACTTGGCATCTTTTCCGTAGGTAGCCAGATCAGAGGGAATTATGTCCATGTCATATCCGGCGCGGACAGCCTTTTTCTGTTCCTCAATCTTACTTTTATCTAGCTCGGTAATAGTGTGCTTTACCTTTTTTATGGCAGTATTCTGGTCTACCGACTGCATGTGAATCGTGAGAACCTGCGATGAATCCATGGAAAGGAAGTCACAGAGCATCTCATCATTTATCTCTGATGCAGTAATAGAAAGAAAGCTCATGGCACAGTACATATCTCCCATTTCAAAGGTCTTTTTTGTAGGAAAAGCAATGCTGCTCGGAACAATAAAGTCCTTTGGACTAAGGCCGCGCTCCGTACACCACTTCCAGTCAAACATGAATCTGTCATCATCGCCCATATGCAGGATTGCGTGCATGACTTTCAGTCTCTCTTTTCCATTAAGAGTGTTTGCATACACTCCTATGTGTTTGAAGTTATTGAGAACATCAGTCTCTATACGGGCCAGCCTTGGCTTCGCTTCCCTTATGGAAGAAGCGTGGATACCGAAAGTAAGGTATTTTGTCTTTGTAAGACCGTTATTGCCTTTTTCAAACTGGCTTTTAAGAACCGATGAATACTGATCTCTTACGTCATTAAAGGTATCTTTCTTAAGAGGAATCCTGATACTCTTTTCAAACTTTGTGCCATCCGTACTAACATTAAGGAATGTCAGAGAAAACTCCACAGAGCTGTCAAAGAAGTTAAGGAAGCTGCACCACTCCTCAAAGATGGTTGTCTTGTCCTCTTCCTGTGCCAGCTTGTAATTGATGTCCTGGAACTGGATCGTCTTTGAATAAAAGTCTCCCTCTTCCCTGCATATACCGCTGGGAAACATCCTTTCAAATGTCACGGATTCCTGTGCAGAATGCGGTACCTTGTCAGCCTTTTTTGCATTATCAACTACCTTTTTTATCTGTTTCTTTTCCTCGGATGAGAGGCGGACCGGAACTTTCAGGTCACGTTTTCTTTTCCTTTTGAACAAATGAAATAACAATGTCCTCTACCTCCTCGTTTAGTTTCTTCTGCCTCATGAGGGCAGCATAATAATTACTGGTCCTGTAGGGACGCTCCTTGGGTCTTTTAAACCTCCACTCTACCATGTGCTTTAGGATGGTCTCACAGTTCATGCCGTCTTTTTCATAAAGTGCCACAAAAAAGAATGGCAGCATGAGCACCATCATCACGATTGTTGATGCACTGACATCTTCCGTCAGCTTTTTTACAAAGAAAAAAGACGGAACTCCTACGAGCGCCGCCAATGAAAAGCATACGATCTGCCTTTTGGTGAGATTAAAGAACAGTTTTTCCTTGACTCTGGAGAGATCCCTGGGGACCGATACGAAATTTGCCATACCTGGTTTGCCCCCTTTGTCTTACCTTGCGTTAAATATGCTCTTTGAAATGGAACTTGTCTTCAGAAGTGAGAAGCATAAAAGAACTGTATAACCCAAAACTCCCCACATGGAACCGATGATATCGCTTGAGAATGTAACAGAATGGACCAGTGCAGCATAAATAGCAACGCAGACCATTATCAGGAATCCCTGGAAACCAAGTGCAATCAGGCTTCTTACATAGTTCTGTCCCATCTGACTCTGTTCCCTATTGCCGAATGTCGCAAATGGAATCGGAGCAAGGCTTATGGTCAGGTACACCTCCAGCATACGGCCATAAACCACTACAAATATAAATGCAGCAATGATCCTTGTGGCTATGTTTACAAACATTACCTGAAAAAATAGTCCAAACAATGCTGCCATATCCATTGCTTCAAGCGTAGCTCTCATGCTCGACAGAGCCGAGTCATCAATTGCAGTCGACGCTGCAATGAGTCCTCCGCTACTGTTTACAACATGCTGAGCCACATCAAATACTGCCATAGCAAAATCAAAACAGTGAGTAATCAGCATGACTGCAACATAGGTCTTGAACATCCATTTGAAGAATATCCATGTTTCAAAGTTAGCCAGGTTATTATGAGCTGTGATCAATTGTATCAGTTCATAGCAGGCAATAAAGGTCAGCACCATCCCGGCAATTGGCATGATAACCGTCTCAGAGAGATTTTTTATCATGTTAAAGATTGCCGGCTGAAATGATGAAGGAGGTGTTCCAACCTGGGTAGTTATATCCGCCACATGGTTATTCACATCCTGAAACATGCCTACCATTACGCTCATAATACCATCTACAAGTACAGACTTTATCCAGGCGGCCAGTTCTTCTACAACTCTATCCATAGATTGCCACCTCTCTGTTTTTTATAGGTGGGGACTGGTCAATTGCCAGCCCCCGAACAATATGAAATTTTCAGTCCTGCCACTTGCTATAGCGCGGCAGGCCGCGCTCCCCTTTCAGGAATCAGAAGAGTCCTGAAAGAAGAGGAATAAGGTTGATACCGATGAGGCAGACACCACCACCTGCCATCAGCTGCTTAATTCCCTGGCTCTTCGCACCGGGGTTGTCGTTGCCGTAACCCTCAAGGAGGTTGATGATACCCCATACGCCAAGACCGGCTCCAAGTGCGACAACGAGTGTCTGTAATACGCCTACTGCTGAATTAAAGAATGCCATAAGACTTCTTGTTTCGCCCAAAAATCCAGCTTCATGCTACATCCTTCATATACGCTCTACTTCAATAAACATACTTCATCCGACCATAGAATCTTCGGACTACTCTCCTTTCTTTGATTGAAAACAATTAGTAGTTTCGATATGCTCCGCTTCATGTGCACCTGCATTAGAGCATAAAAATAGACCAGTAAGTACCGGACGTCTCCGGCCTTGGCTGGCCTATGTAATCTGCTTTATTTTCCACTTTACCCCATTAAATTGACACTCTGACAACATGTGTTATACTAAAGGTGGTCAACTTGTGAAGGGTTGAAGCTGGGTTCCCGAATGGGAGTAGGCATCTATGATGCTTAGAATTCCTTTGCTCCTGGGGTTGGCTTTTTTTCTGCCAATTTTTCATGCATATCATCAAGAATCTTTTCTGGCGCTGATTTAATCTGATCATAAATGAAATCTATAGCCTGTTGTGAATAACTGTACTGTGGCTGCGTAGATATCTGATATACAAAACATAGTTTCTCGTTTTCTTTTATCCCAAAATAAGCCGTAAAATTCCTAAAGTGAAAATTGTTAATTACAGCATCTTTCCCTCGGAATTTTAATGGAATATTATCCCTTACGATTCTCTTGTTTAATTCCTTTATACATGCTTTTGCATTGTATTTATGAGTGTTATTAGGATTCTTCAACTCTTTGATTATTCTAACACCCTCTGAAGCAGTGTTATCAATGCGATACACTTCTGTCGCTTCATTTTTATCCTTTGTCAGATAATGGTAATGCTCCACTTTGATGGCAAAAGAACTATTATTCTCTTCGACCATAGGTTCAATATCATCACGAACACTGATTAGCTTTTCAGCTATCTGCTTAGTATATTTACCTCTAATCTCTGTTTCATCAAGTGCATTTATTCTAACGGAAAGAGTAATAAAATTCTCCGGAATTATCTGAGTCATATCCACATTGTGAAAATCCATCATCTTCTCAACAAAGTTAAAGACACATGCCTGGAGTAATGGAGTATAAACCGACTCATATTCCTCAGTGATAAAATGTGTACTTGTATTACGCAGCTCAATAACCTTATCAAGATTCTTTCTCAATGGCGATTTTTCATTTGTAAAAACCTTTTGAATACAGTTTTCTAAAGAAATAGTTCTGTTTGGTTTATCGTGGTAATAAATAGCATCTTCGCCATCTCTTTCAATTAGATATGCCTTAAGCATCAATTCCCATGCGTTACATATAAAAAAGCTAAAACCTTCTAATCTATATTTAAGAGTTGGTTTATTATAGATTTCAATAGCCATAATAAAGGCTTCTTTTGATTTTTCAAGTATTCTCTCTGTTGCCGTCACTTACTTGTACCTCTTCTGCTAAAATGTGATTCCTATTTTAGCAGAAAAGGTATACTTTTAACACTACATTTTCTACGCTTCTACAACATCGTAAAGATCATCATCCTTCAACGACATTGGAGGATTTAAATTCTTTGCTATATCATATGCATTTTTCTTATTGTACTCAGCTGTCTCCTTGTAATGCGGGTGCTGTGTAACATCATATTTATCGGAGTAAAATGGTCTGACCCCCCTGAGCTGCAGGATACATTTACCGCCATCCATGACAGCAAGCTCATCCATGGTCATGAGATCTTTACCAGTCTTCTGGTAATTCATGGAATAGGATGGATTGTTGCCTCGACTCTCTCCGGTGTTGTACATGTCGATTGTTTCCTTGCCGAGCATCTGACTGAGATCCTTCAGAGTAGTCTGCTCTGTACCACCAAGAAATAGCTGTGAATCCATATTGCCGATAATGGTATCACAGTGATCCTTATACAGAGCTTTGAGCTGTGACTTTGCCTGCAGGAATAGACATGCACTGATCTCACGGCTTCGGATCGTAGCAACCAGTTTCTCCAGATTTGGTATCTGTCCTACATTGGCCGTCTCATCTATGAGGCAGCGCACATGAATCGGTAGTTTTCCACCATAGACATCATCAGCTTTTTCACAGAGAAGATTGAACATCTGGCTATAGATCATGGCAATCAGGAAATTGAAAGTCGGATCCGTATCACTCATGATAAGGAAAAGAGCTGTCTTCCTATCGCCAAGCATATCAAGGTCAAGTTCATCATAACGTGTTATGTCCCTTAGCTCCTGGATATCAAATGGAGAAAGTCTTGCAGCACAGCTAATGAGTACTGATTTCATGGTTTTACCGGCAGCAACCTTAAATTTTTTATATTGCCTTACTGCGAAGTGATTTGGATCATCCTTTTCCAAGTCTCTGAAAAGCATATCCACCGGACTCATATAGTCCTCATCATCTTCCCTGACATCTGAAGCATTGATCAGCTCCAATAGAGTATTGAAGTTTTGTTCTTCATACGGTGCGACATAATAGATATAGCCTATAAGTGCCGTGTAAAGCAGCGTCTCAGCTTTGGTCCAAAACTCATCACCTGACTTTCCTTCACCTTTTGTGTTAGAAATCAGGGTATTTACCAGCTTCAAGATATCTTTTTCCGAATGAATATAGCGGAATGGGTTGTAATGGGCACTCTTACTGAAGTTGATGGTGTTAAAGACTACGATTTTGTATCCATGCTTTTTAAGGCACATTCCCGTCTTAACCACCAGGTCTCCCTTAGGATCAGTTACTACATAGGAACTGTGCATCTGTAGTAAGTTCGGTAAAAGAAAGAATCTTGTTTTACCGGAACCAGATCCACCAACTATAAGGACATTCTTGTTCCTGGCATACTTTGGAATCTTTGGTCTGCTATTCATTGTCAGGCGCTCTGTCTGAGTTAGAATAACATTCTTCTCAAACTTAGGATCCACAAATGGCTCTATGTCCTGTGTCGTTCCCCATCTGGCAGTTCCATACTCAGCACCATGCCTGTACTTCTTGGCATTCTTCCCCTTTAGATATACTGCCAGTTTAAAGAGACCTCCCAGAACTGCTCCGACAATAAGATCAAATGGGTGAAAGCTGGGAATAGGATTGGAAAGTGCTACAGGAAGTACATCAAAAATATGATTTATCTTTTCCGATGCACCAGCTCCCGATGCCAGTCTCCATGCTTCTCCAAAGTTTGTAGCAAACAATCCAGCAACAACATATGGGATGTTCAGGATGATAATACGCTTCTGTGATTTAGTCATCGCACCATCTCCTTTACACGGATTTTTGCTTTGGTAATCTGCTCCTTGGAAACCTCCTTGTAATGATCAAGCTTTTCTAACACGCTGGGCTTTTGTTTATCGAATGCCTTTGTTTTCTCAAACTCATCCATTACCGCTTCCAACGCATCCAGGTCTTTCGCCTTAAAGAAAGCAGTATACTTCGGTGGATCCAAGAATTTATCCTTTGTTATGGCAAAATCCACACCGTAACGCTTTGCTATCCTCTCGAACTGCTTTATGCTCTCATCTCCAACAACCATGCTTGTTACGCCCTGGTCCTGACTTATAAGCTGTTTTACTGTTTGCTTGCCGCGATAACGCTTAGGCCCCATCATTTCCTTATGGCGTTTGTAAGCAATATAAGCCCTCACTGCCCCGACAATAGCTCTCCATGACAGCTTGCTCATGCTGACAGCAAGGTTTATGGTTTTCTCTTCTACAGCTTCCTGCATAAGAAATCCCCCCTTTCAAATGCTTCTATAGCTGCTGCTCCCGCATTCTTTTCTTCTGCCACTGGTCCAGGAGCTTAACAATTGTGTCCTCCATCTGTTTTGGAGTGTAATTCTTTGGAAAATACTTCTTCAGAACATCATTTTTGATTGTTACCTTGTCCACATCTGACTTCTTTTCTTCTGACATGATTACGTTCATGGCCTCCTGGGTAATGCCTTCTTCCTGAGACATCTTCTTTATGCGCTGTGCCTGTGATAAAGAAGGCGTTGTCTGAGAGAAGTCCATGGCTTCCAATAGACGTTTCTGTTCATCTGTATCAAGATAGGACAGTTCCACAGCCGGATTGAATCCAATCTGCTTGTTATCGACCATATCCAGAATCTCTGGAAGTAAGTTGGTAAGCCTGATATAGCGTTGAACCTGCTTCACACTTTCTCCGGATTCCTCTGCGACAATAGCATTTGAACGTGTCCCTTTTAAATTCGGGTCAAGTTGGCCCGAATTTTCTATTGAAGGTCTTCCAGCCTTTCTCCTCACTGCATCAAGCTTCATTTTGTATGCCCATGCCTTTTCACTAGGAAGCAGTGACTCCCTTTGCATATTGGCATCAACCATCAATATTGTGGTGGCATCATCGTCCAAATCTCTCACGATACAGGGCAGTGTTTCTTTTCCAGCAATCTCCGAAGCATGACATCTTCTGTGACCTGACACAATCTCATATCCACCTTCATCTCTTGGTCGTACAATTGCCGGAGTGAGTACCCCGTATTCTTTGATGCTCTCAGCAGTTTTAGCCATCTCCTCATCATCCAGAACCTTAAAGGGATGGTTCTTAAATGGATGAAGCTCCGATAAAGGAATATCCTTAACTTGCTCGGTTCCAATGCTTTCTGCTTCCTTTTCCTTTGGGGAAGCTCCGCCAAAAATATCGTCATAACTCGAAAGCTGAATGTTTCCGTGAGATTTCTGCATTCTTCAGCACCTCCTTTGTCAGCTTCTTATATGCCTCAGCAACTTTTCCCTTGGGATCATGCTCATAAATGCTCTTTCCTGCAGCACTTATCTCCGCTGCCCTTACAGAAAAAGGAATCTCTGTGTCATATACCTTGATATTCTTTCCATAGACATTTCTGACAAGACCACTTATCTCTTTTGCATAATTGGTCCTGCTGTCTACCATGGTCAGCAGAATTCCATCAATCTTCAGTCCAGGATTCATCTGCCTCTTTACCCTGCTGACAGTCTGGAGAAGCTGTTCCAGTCCCTTAGCAGACAGATACTGGCTCTGAACCGGAATAATAAGTCTGTCGGCAGCTGTAAGAGCATTGACCGTCAGCATTCCAAGCGATGGCATGCAGTCAATCAGGACCGCATCGTAATCATTTTTCACGCAGTCAATATATTCCTTCAGGATTCTCTCCCTTCCCATGGCATTTACCAGCGACACCTCAAGACCTGCCAGTGAAATGTTTGCAGGGATAAGATCAACACCCTCCGGATGGTGGATGATCCCTTCGCCCCGTTCTATCGGGTATTCCTGAAGAACACCGCTCATGATATCCGTAACTGTTACTCGAATATCATCCGTCTTTGGGTACCCCATGCTGATAGTAAGAGAGCCCTGCGGGTCAAGATCTACCAGCAGGACTCTTTTGCCTTCTTTAGCAAGGCCTATTCCTATATTCTCCGTACTCTGTGTTTTGCCCGTTCCTCCCTTTTGGTTGACCAGGGCATATACTGTTCCTCTGCTCATTTTAATCCTCTCATTTCTCAGAAATAGCCCCTTGCCTGGTCATGACTGACCATGTTTTCGTAGTGGGCATCAATAGTAAGTGGCGCATTATAAAGTGCTGCAATAAGGTACTGCCTGACATTCTTCACATCAGTAGTATTGTTCTTCAAGGAATCGATAACATAAGCAACATGGCTGTAATCAAGACTTCTGAACTGTTCTTTCACCAGCTCCGGAGACTTCTTTGCTCCTCCAACAATGAAATACTTTGCTTCATCCGACAGGACATCCACTATCAGATTTGCTATCTGGTCTATAAGCTCGCCATTGTAAGGAAATCTCTGTTTTAGGCTGACTAAATCAATGTTTTCACATATTTCTCTTTTTAGTTTTGATATATCAGACATACAGGAATCTCTTTTCTCATCTCTTCTCATCGCATCATCAGAAAACAGCTTATTCTCTGGTGGATATATCCTGATGAGATTAGATGAGATATTTTTATTCTCAGTATTACTAAAATCAGTATTATTTATCTCAGTATTATTAGATTCCCGTTTTGAACATCCTTGGATTTCTGTTTTGAACATTTCAGGATTTCCATTTTGAACATTCTTGTTTTCACGCTGTGACATATCAGAAAGAATCTTCTTCACATACAAAAGAGCTGCTTTCCCCTGTCCTTTAAAATCCTTATCTACAAGTCCTATATCAACAAGCTGTTTGAGTGTCCTGCATGCCTTACCGCTTGAACAACCTATGCTGTCGCTGATCTGCTCAATCGTGTAGATAATATATACTCTTCCTTTTTCATCAAACCATTTATTCTCTGCAGACAGGCTCATTCTATCCAGTAACAGACCATAAAGAACCTTGGCATCGCTTGTAAGCTCCCTAAATCTTGAATCTGTAAACAGCAGCTTTGGGACTCTGATAAAGCTGAACAGGTCCGCTTCCTGACCATAGAAATAATCAAACTCAGCCATTTATACTAATTCCTCTTTTCCTCAAGTATCTTACGGGTGCACCAGCCAATACATGGCCAGTGCGCTCCGTAAGGGCAGTCCTTTACACACTTTTTACGCGTCTGGTTGTTTCTCCTTATGACATAAAAGCACTCAGAATACCTGGTGCAAACGCCCTTGCTTGTTCCAAAAAAGCATTTTCTGCAGTCCTTTGGTTTATCAGCCGCGTATTTTTCCATTAGATTGCTTCGCCTCCACGGTCTCTATGAGGCTTAGGTGCTGCATGCTCAGGAGTTTCTTTCCTGATATCAACCACCTTGTCCTTCATTCTGTCCTCAAACTTCTCAGCAAGCTCAAACACCTTTGCATCTACATCATAGTGATATACACTGTCTGTGAGCTGGTCGGATGGATCTACTGTTGTGGCATTTACCTCTTTTACCATGTTCTCAAGACTTGCAGTATCAAATTTGCCATTGTCAGGAATGATCAGCACCTCATGAATGCTACTGGGTAAAATAAAGAAACTACCACCTTCTCTATCTGCAGCCTGGTCCATGAAGTTCTGATAAGCAAGAACACCTGCGCCATGGACATTTCCTTCAACAGAAGCTACGAACATCTGCTCCTGCTCAGGAGGAATGTTAAGCCCCAGCATCTCAAGATCTTCGACACCCATCTGCTTGGCAAGAACCTCAGCCATTCCCTCAATGACAAGGGGCCTTATCTCCGGAGCATTCCTAATAGCATCTTCATGGAGCTGCTGCGCAGTGATGCCGTAGTTATCAAGCATCTGATTATTAACAAGAATTGTGCCAACACCGGCCTGTGAATCTCCAAGAACAAATCTTTAAACCACAGCCATGTCCTCGATATTTTTATGCGGTACTGTCTCTAGAAGATCCTTGTTCCTCTCAGCAGAAACCACTTCAATGGCCAGCTTATCCTTCATCTGGTCATAGTCCTTAATGACATCCAGATTGAAGTCCGGTTTGTTGCTCAAAGCATTTTCAGCCACTTCTGCAGCCCCGTTTACAATACTGTCGTAGTCCTTTCCGTCCTCATATTCCTTATAGAGGCTTGTAACATTGAGGTTCACTCCAATAATGCTGTCCTCCGGTTTCACCGTGAGAGCATCATAAGTCTCATTCATCTTCTCAACTGTTCTGGTTTCAACTGCGACTCCAGAGCCTGATCTGGACTCCATCTGCTCCTTAACATCATTTGCAAGATTTTCCTTAAATTCTTCGTAGTTCATCCTATGTCCTCCTGTGAATTGAATAATTATTTTTGGCCTTCTTAAGGCACAAAAAAAGCACTTGCTCATTGATAAGCAAATGCTTTATGTAATAAAATAACCGATATCTGAGTTGAGTGAGTAACTGAGTGAGTCCTCTAAATGGTGGTATTGGAATCCGCTCCCTTTCTACCTTCGTTGAGTTAGCTATTTTCTCCTAAGCGAAAGGTCGTGCGTTCGAATCGCATCGGGAACATTTCATTCCGAGCAATATAGCACTGCTGACCAAAACGCAAAAGGTCGTATGTTCGAATCGCATCGGGAACATTAATTAGAAGCCTTATTTTGAGGCTTCTTTTTTAATACAAAAAAAGCATTTTTTGTCAAGGAGTCTGTTTTTCAGACTCCTTTTAGATTTATTATTACGTTAATATTTTATTGATAATAAATTAGTCAAAGTGTAAAATTATTCTGCAGTGAAATATATTTTTGTATGGAGGGATACTTTATGGGAAGAAAAATTCAAAAGAAGGGAAACTGGAAACGTCTGCTGGCAATGCTGCTTGTTGCAATTGCTATTGCTACAGCAATCAATCCTGTTAATGCGCAGGCTAAAACAAAGAAAAAAACTATAACACTAAAAGTAGTATCAAATTACGACAGCCAGACTACTGCCAAAAAAAAATCAACAACTGTAAAAACCGGTTATATCTACACTGTTAAACTTAAACAGTATATGGCATTATCTTATGGCGGATATCTGAAATTCAAGGCACCAAAGACAAAAACATATAAATTTACCGTAAGTGGTGTTAAACATCCTGTAAAGAAATCGATTTTACAGGGAACAGTATCCTTCAATAATCCAACTGCTCATGGTTTTTTCCCAATATATGTTAAAACAAGAGGAAAGAAAACTGATAGATTATATGTTGCAGCAAAAACATATAAACCCGGCTTCAGTGATGCCACAAATTATTACACTTCAAGAACAGGAACTGTAAAACTAAAAAAAGGACAGACAGTCTATCTTAATCTCGATTTTAGCACTATGACATATACAAAAAAGCCAATATCGGTAAATGTGAATATAAAATAAAATGGCATTCAAAGTTTTTGAGGGTCTACCGTGATATAAACAAAACCAGGGTTAATCAGTTATTGAAACTGACTAATCCTGGTTCTTTTA
>CAMNEA010000028.1 GCA_946536145.1 uncultured Butyrivibrio sp. | reverse complement strand
CATTTTCTATAATACACCATAATTTGTATTTTGTTATCTAAATGACATTGGGACGTTACAGTTTGACTCGCTTCAAAGAAGTGAGTCAAACTGTAACGTCCCCATTGACTCATTGGCTCATTTATTTATTCAACGCTTCAATCAGCGCCTTTACCTCTTCCATACCCATCATTCCAAAGTTTGCAAGAGTTCCGATGGGCATCTCAAGTATCATTGATTCAAACATCTCAGAGCCGCCTTCGCCCATGGCGTCATCATGTTTTTCCCCGGAAGCTGCCGCTTCTTTCTTAAACTGCTCAAAGATTGGTCCGAGGATCTCTTTGCCCTTTCTGCTGGCGAGGATATCAGCAATACAGGTAAACATATCTACATGGAGAGGAATGTCCTGTGTTCCCTCAACATATATCGCGGCCGTATGCCTGATATCGTTTGAAGATGCTCCGATCATTACGGTGAAATCGCCGCTCTCAACATAGAAATCGTGAAGCGCCTCGTTATAGAAGGCAAAAGATCTCTTATCCAGGGTAAAGGATACCGTCTTCTTCTCTCCGGGATTTAAATGTACCTTTTTAAAGCCCTTCAGTTCCTTAAGTGGTCTTGAAAACGTGCTTGAGTCGTCGCTGACATACAACTGTACAATCTCATCACCGGCATAGCTTCCTACATTCCAGACATCAATTGTCACCGTTGCCGTATCCCTGTCAGTAATCTTGTCACTGTCTATCTTCATGTTCAGATATTCAAACTCCGTATAGCTCAGTCCATATCCAAACGGGAAAAGAACCGGAAGCCTCTTCTTCTCATAGTATCTGTAGCCGATATATATCCCTTCAGCATACACAGGATTACCCATATCTCCGGGGAAGCTCAAAAAGCTCGGATTGTCAGAGAGTTTGACAGGATAAGTCTCTGCAAGCTTGCCGCACGGGTTGGCCTCGCCCCACAAAAGCTTAACTGCCGCTTCTCCCGTTGCATCTCCGCTAAGCTGCATATCGATCACGGCATCTACGCTGTCTATCCATGGCATCGCCACAGGCGCTCCGTTGTGCATCACAACTACAGTCTTTTTACCCAGGTGAGAGAGCTCATCGATAAGCTTGTTCTGTTCAGCAGGGAGGTTGATATCTTTTCTGTCAAATCCTTCTGATTCATAGGAGCCGGGGAGCCCCGCAAAGATTATGATCTCATCAAAGTCCTTTGCCGCAGTCACCGCTTCATTGCGAAGCCTGCATCCGTTCTCATTATTTTTGGTGTCATAACCCTGCACAAAGGATATTCCCTTTTCAACCGCAAAATCGAAGGCATTTGATACATAGGCACTGTTTATATGAGATGATCCCGAGCCCTGATATCTTGGTTTTTTGGCAAATTCCCCGACAAAGAGAACCTTCCTTCCCTCTCTGATTGGAAGTGCCCTGTTGCTGTTCTTAAGAAGCACCGCGCCGGCAAGCGCAATTTCAAGAGCAGTCTCATAGTCTGCCTTTTTGGTCATCTCGTCGGATGCGTCCGCAGATGCCGGTCTGTTCTCCACTGTCCAGTTAAACACTTCAAGTATCTCAGTTACAGCCTTGTCGATCAGCTCTTCAGAAAGGGAGCCGTCTTTGACCGCTTCGACTACGGCCTTTGGAGTATCATCATTAGGTCCAGGCATCACGAGATTAAGGCCTGCCAGAACACCTTCTTTTGCGCCCTTGCCTGCTCCCCAGTCAGTTACCACAAAACCATCAAATCCCCATTTATCCCTGAGGACATCCTTTAACATGTACTTATTCTCAGACATATAAGTGCCGTTCAGTTTGTTGTAGGAGCACATAATGGACTTGGGCTTTCCCTCTTTGACAGCTGTTTCAAAGGCCGTCAGATATATTTCAAAAAGAGTCCTCTCATCCACGGTCGAGTTTCCTGACATACGGCGATATTCCTGGTTGTTGGCCGCAAAGTGCTTGGGACATGCAGCTACGCCCTGAGACTGAACGCCCCTGATATATGCTGCTGCCATTTTGCCGGCAAGGTAAGGATCTTCCGAATAGTACTCAAAGTTCCTTCCGCACACCGGACTCCTCTTCATGTTAAGTCCGGGGCCGAGTAGCATGCTAACGCCCTCTCTGACACATTCTTTTCCGAGCGTTGTGCCGAGCTTCTCTGCTAGATCAACGTCAAAGGTTGAAGCCACCGCGCTAGCGGTAGGATAACACACTGTGCTTATGCTCCCATGAAGTCCCAGATGGTCGGACTCGCCCTCCTGCTTGCGAAGGCCGTTTGGTCCGTCACACATCATGAACTGCGAAAGCCCCAGCCTCTCGACCGCCTTCGTGTGCCAGAAATCACTGCCGGTAAGAAGCGAAGCCTTCTCCTCTAGTGTCATCTTTGAAACCAGTTCCTTTACATCCATTTTCCCTTCTCCTTTTTGCAAAGCAATTTCCTATTAATCAAAAAGGACATATGCACCATGCATATGCCCCTGAAAACCCATATTAAGTTCTGAGCTCTTTGTTCATTATGATCAGATATGATGAACCGCACTTTAAGCTCTTATCTTGACAAAGGCAACCGCCTTCTGCTCCTGCTCATGTACTGTTCTCCTTACAAGAGCTGTCGTATGAACCGCGTACTCGGACGAAATCTCCTCGTCAGTCATACTGCCTGCTCCCAGAATATCCAGTGCTTTAAACTTGCCGTAGGAAAGATTCTGCTCCTTTGCCTTGATAACGTCTGCCATGATAGCTATGGAGCTCTGGCTTGTTCTCTGTCTGCTCTTTGCGGAACGTCTCATATTCAATTCCTCCATCTCATAAGAAAAAGATTTTAGATGAAGTGACTTGTGAAACTTCAACCCCTCTACCTATTGTGGTTTCACAACAAAATTTCATCTAATGGGTACATTATATACTACCAATCCTTAAAAAGATAGAGAATATGGGGCACTTTTACATATTAAATCATTAAATTTTTATGAAATTAATTTACACTTTTTTTATTATTTCTGCACCTTAATTCGCTCATCACCTGCAAGATAGCTTAAAAGAGCCGCTCTGGCGCTCTCTTTGTCAGTTGCTTCGACACTGACCGTGAACCTGTAGGTGTGCTTCTTCATGCCCTCCTCAATACACCTGCTCTCCGCCTCTGCCAGAGATTTATCCCTGGTATCTTCACTTGTCATCTCCATTATATCCGCAATTGCGAACTTCTTGAACTGCTCCCTGTGGTGTTCATCATTTGCAAGATATTTCTCGATCAGTGAAATAGTATTTCCAAGGTTGAGATAATCTCCGTGAAGGTAGGACTCCATGTCCATCATTTCGCCGTCTCCGCCATTGTCGTCATCCTTCCAGGAGAGCTCTTTTTCCATGAACTCTTTCTTGTTGCCAAAGTTCTCTGTCTGCCACTCCATTATGTACCACTTCCAGATCTGCAGACGCCTTCTGTTGACGTCCTTGTCCGAGAGTTCCGACATCTTCTGGCAGGCATGCCTTACACCTCTTGCAACCAGCTGCGGCGTCGTCTTGGAAACCTCATACGACCTGCTCTGGATCACCTTATGTCTCTCGGTGTTCTCGATCGTAAGTCCCAGACAGTCATCACCAAGATTTTTAAGATAAAGAGTATAATCCCCGTGACGTGCGATGATAACAGGCCTTTGTTTGAGCACGGTATCCCTCAGCTCCACAAAGGACTTAAGCACATCATCATATTGAATATACCTGAATGTCCTGCTCATTTATTCCTCCAGACAAGATATCACGCCTGTCTCAAAAAACCAAACTTTTTGAATTCCTCTATGCGGCATGGTTTGCCATAATAATATCCCATAAGATCCGAAATGGGGTACTGCCTTACAATATTGCTGGTTACCTCATCCTCAACCCCTGAGATACACGTTCTGATCCCAAGCCTGTGAGTAAAAGAGGTAACGGCTTCCATCATACATTTTACTGTCAGGTTATCTGCAACCGTCCCCGTAAGAGATGGCGCCAGATTAACAAGATCCACAGGCAGATATCTTACCATATCAAGCGCAGCAAAATCAGAGCAGTCAAGTCCTATCCTGATACCACAGGATTTGATAAACTCTATCTGGCTCTTTAAGTGCTCAAGTCCAAGCCCCCTGCTGCTGTGTGTGAGCTCCAGACAAAGACCTGTAGCCGGGTATCCTGTCTTTCTGAGTATCTCAAGAAGCGTAGTCCTGAACTCAGACTTTTCAAGCTGCATGAAGGCGAGATTTACTACAAGGTAAAAATCTTTGATGTTCCTTCTAAGTTCAAGGGCATCCTTAAGCGCGTTTTCAAGTATCCAGTTGCCCAGCATATAGAATACCGGATCCTGTTCAAGCCATGGCACAAATTCCGCCGGCGAAACATCCCCGTAGGGCTCCTTGTGCCACCTCAGGAATACCTCCATGCCGACAAGTCTGCCATTGACAGTTGAGAAAATCGGCTGATACTCAAGATAAAAACCTTCAAACCCGTTCAGACATGAATTCCTGACTTCATCCACAAGCTCTATACTGCTCTTGTTGTTGTCAAGGTTGTCGTTGTGGAAGATTATGAGGTTGCCATGCTTCTGGGTCTTGGAATAATCCATCGCGTACTTGGCGCTGGTGTAGACAGCGTGTTCATCCACATTGTGGTCACTGGAAAAGATAACGCCGCCTGCAATCTCAGCACTCATCTTATTGCCGTCAATGACCATTGAATCCCTGACATAGGTGCGCATTCTGCCGTAGAGCTTTTTGACGTCATCTATTGTCATATTGTCACAGATATATGCCAAAGCTGTTCCTTCGCATCTGAATACGCGCCCCCTGTTCCTCACCTCCTGCGCAAGCCTCGCAGCAACGGTCCTCAGTATGGCATTACCAGACATATAGCCGTATCGTCTGTTTACGTTACCAAAGTCGATAAAGTTGATCATCAGTATGGAGTACTCTTTTTTGGCATTCTTGAGCTGCCTCATGTAATTGAGACACTCATACTGATTGGGCATATGGGTGATCGGATCATTGTTGTCGACAATACCCTTGTTGATGATGGAGCAGGCATAGAACACCGGCCGCCCCGCGTAGTCCTTGATCACAACTCCCCTGCAGGAACAGATCACATATTCCCCGTTTTTATTCTTGGCTCTGTATTCCAGATTGGGATCTGCTTTTCTACCCGTATATACAACTCCTATGTACTCGTTGTATTTGTCCCTGTCATCAGGGTGTATACGCGTCTCCCACACAGAGGACGCGTTGAAAACATATTCTCCTGTCAGTCCAAAATAGTCAACGGCATTTTCTGACCACCTGGCAACATTTTTCTCCATGTCATAAACATAGACATATCGGCTCCTTGAGGTCACTGCAAAGGTATCAAAGATCCTGTTAAGCGTATCAAAATTTGCACCCGCCATTATTTACTTCCTCTCTACTTGCTCCTCATCTTCCTACCTGGAAGATCTTCCTTTCTTAAGTTCTCTCTTGTTCTTGTACATTGCATCGTCAGCTATCTTGACGACTTCCTCAAACTCTGTTCCGTCCTCCGGACATCTTGCGAATCCCGCGCTTATTGAAACCTTAAGGGTGATACTGTTCCCCACGACAATATCCCTGGCGACATTCTGGCGCATTCTCTCAATAACACCTTCATAGAACTGCTTGTCATGAGTGCCGTGGATTACAACGACAAACTCATCGCCTCCGATACGGAAGGCTCTGTCCTTCTCCCTGATACTGTTCTGAAGGCGCTTGGCTGTTATGCTCAAAAGTTCATCCCCGGCCTCATGACCGTAGTTATCGTTGACCTGTTTGAAGTCATTGAGATCCATGAATATAAGTCCGTAAGGAAGCTTCTTTTTGGAGAGTTCCTCCATGTGTTCCTTGTAGCTTCTCGGATTGTTAAGGTTGGTAAGTGCGTCCCTGTAAGAGAGCACCTCGAGCTCTTTGGCATTCTGTCTCATCGATACGTATGACGCAGCAGCAAATCCTGCAAGTGAGCTCATAATAATCGCGATCAAAAGAGATCCTACAATCTCATAGGGGTTGAGCCAGCTGTTCTTTGGGAAAATATACAGTGTCCAGGCATCACCGCCCACAGTGCTTATCATCGTCTGTGCCGGCGAACTGAACTCTTTTTCAGAGGACTCGGTTATGATCTGATCTCCGCCTATTACAGCATTGGTCCCCACAAGCCTGTACTCATATCCGGCTTCTGTAAGGTCTTTGACCTTGACGGCATTTAAAAAATCCGAAAGAGCAAGTGTCACGCCTGCAAATCCCCAGAAATCATCAGTATCTTCCCCTAAATATATCGGCCTGCGGATGATGATACCCAAGCTTCCATCGTCAAGTTCCACCGGGGCAATAATAACAGAAGTCCTGCTCATCTTGCTGTAGTCGGAATATATACCATAATTGTCATCCTCAAACAGATTCTCGTTAAGCGAATCCCCCTGTTCAACAGGATACCGAAGACTTTGTATGCCATCCGGAGCAAGGTTGATCTCACGTATATCAAGGAACTCGTCAAAAAGCTTCTCTGACATCATCGTGAAAGCCTCAGCGGTTATACCGTTCTCGCTGGTGATCGTATTCTCAAAAATCTTGGTTATATAATCTCTTCGCTGCAGCTCAGCCTGAACCTTGCTCGAGGCAAAGTCTGAAAAAGACTGTGCCTTATCTTTCCTTGCAGCTGCCGCACCGATTATGTAGAGCACCGCGATAATAATTGTGACAACCAATGTGATGATAAATGTCAAAAGACCTGTCCGTAAACTTTTATTCTTCATTGTCGCCCCTCGATATTATGATGAAATTATAAAAAACTCCATAAAATCTTATATTAATGATATCATAATTCGTGAAATATTTGCGAGAAAAGAATAATTCGCGAGCGAGCTGTATGCGAGTGAACAGTACATTAAATATCAGGAGGCATTATGGCAGAATCACAGGTAAAAAGCAGGGGCAGGATAATAATAAGAACCAGCATCATAGGCATTGTCGTCAATCTCCTTCTGGCGACTTTCAAGGCAATGGTCGGCGTAATCTCGGGTTCGATAGCCATCGTACTTGATGCGGTCAACAACCTTAGCGATGCCCTTTCATCAGTCATAACCATAATCGGAACAGCACTTGCCGGAAAAGCTCCCGACAAAAAGCATCCCTATGGCTATGGAAGGATTGAATATCTGAGTGCCATGGTGATCTCCCTCATAGTTCTTTATGCGGGCATAACCTCATTTGTGGAATCCGTCAAGTCGATCATAAATCCCGCGCCCGCAAATTATACCATTACAACTCTGGTCATCGTCGCAGTAGCAGTTTTGGTCAAGCTCCTTCTCGGTCAGTTCTTCATTGGCACCGGAAAAAAAGTGAACTCAGAATCCCTTGTTGCATCCGGAACCGATGCAAGATTTGATTCAGTAATCTCAGCCGCAACTCTTGCAGCGGCTATCATCTTCATAGCATTCCACCTCTCTGTTGAGGCATATCTCGGAGCCATCATCGCCCTGGTGATGATAAAGTCAGCCCTTGAGATGCTGCGGGATACCATCAGTGAGATACTTGGAGAGCGCATCGACTCCGCGGTTTCAAGCGCTGTCAAAAAAACCATCACAGGCATCGACGGAGTAAACGGCGCCTACGACCTTATATTCTCAGACTACGGTCCTGACAGGGTAATGGCCACAGTCCACATTGAGATACCCGATACCTTCACTGCCGATAAGATAGATGAGATAACAAGGCAGATACAGGACAAGGTCTATGAAAAGCACAACATCTCCATCGTATCCATCGGAATCTACTCAATGAACACCAAAGATGACCACACAATAGCTGTAAGGAGCGAGGTTTCAAGGATCGCATCAAGCCACGATCACGTTCTTCAGATGCACGGCTTTTTTGTTGACTTTGAGAAAAAAGAAATGCGCCTGGATCTGGTTCTTGACTTTGTTCCGGACAGGGTTGATATATACAAAAAGACCCTGGAAGATATCCAGGGTCATTATCCCGATTACAGGATCATTGCAAATATGGACACAAGCTATAGCGACTAAAAAGCATTGTCTTCCTACCTTACCTTCTCAAACATATAGAGTCTTGTGTCACCGGTTCGCATTATCCTTGTTTTCTCATTGTATCCGGTTCCGGCAAAGCTTGCGTTAAGGCTTATGCCTCTGCTCTTAAACGCTGCTCCGGTAATGGTCTCTACCTGTTTTTCGCTCTCAATGTCTTTTATCATGTCGAGCAGGTTATGAACGATTCCGTCCTGCTTGACATGTATCGGCGCGACAGAGTTGATGAGCGATCCCATATCTTTTACGCTGTAAGCGACCACTCGGTTCTTGACAGAGTAGACATAGTCGCTTTCAAGACCCGGGCCTTTTATACATGTGTAATCATTATTGGGAGCTGCCTTTAACCGGACTGCAAATACAGCAGCCGTCTCTTTGTCAGGCGATACGATAATATATCCGCTGTCCGGAAGTCTGTAATAGTCTCCAAACTGGAACAGCTTCCTGTATCTTTTGTAGAACTCCACCTGATTTCTGATCTGTTTCTTGTGGTCTTCACTCATCTCGCAGATGTTGAGCTCATACCCGAGGCATCCTGGTGCAGCCACCTCAAATCTGGTCTCAAGCGTGCTGACATCGAGAGTCTGGTGGTTAGGCACAGCTGATACATGGCAGCCGAGTGTGCTTGCCGGATATCCGTAGCTGTAGCCCCTCTGTATGTCAAGCCTGCAGAAGGCATCCGTATCATCACTCGCCCAAATCTGAGGGAAATAACAAAGCATTCCAAGGTCAAACCTGTTTCCTCCGGCAGAGCACCCCTCAAAGAGGATATCCGGAAATGCCTTCATAAGCTCATCAAGAACCCTGTAAAGTCCTATGTAGTACCTGTGCTGAAACTCTCGCTGTCTGTCAGCGGGAAGCGCCGATGAGTATCTGTCGGAGAATATCCTGTTCATGTCCCACTTCACGTAAGAAATCTTTCCGGAGGAAAAGACCTTCTTCATGGCTTCTATAACATAGTCCTGCACCTCAGTTCTCGAAAGGTCGAGGTTCATCTGATTCCTGCCCTCGGAGTGGGAATGTCCCGGAACCTGAACTGCCCAGTCGGGGTGTGCCCTGTAAAGATCAGAGTCCCTGTTTACCATCTCAGGTTCGACCCATACTCCGAACATCATCCCAAGCTCATTTACCTTTTCCGACAGTTCTTTAAGACCGCCCGGGAGTTTCTTTTTGTTCTCATACCAGTCTCCCAGAGATCTGCGGTCGTCGTTTCTTGCGCCAAACCAGCCGTCATCAAGGACAAACAGCTCTATTCCGCAGTTCTTAGCTTCTTTTGCAAGCTTTAATAAAGAGCCCTGATTGAAGTTGAAGTAATTGGCCTCCCAGCTGTTTATAAGGATCGGTCTCTCCTTGTCGCGCCAGCGTCCTCTTACAATATGCTTTCTGACAAAACTGTGCATCTTGCGGCTGACACCGTTAAAGCCATCACCTGACCAGGTCATGACTGCCTCGGGAGCTTCAAATTCTTCTCCCTTCTCCAGCAGATAGTTAAAGCCAACAGGCTGGATTCCCGATACAAACCTGCTCATGCTGCAGCCGTTTGATGAGAGCGCTTCATAGTGGTTGCCACTGTAGATCAGGTTAAAGGCATATGCCTCGCCGTGATCATCAGTAGTGTCCTTAGGTGAAATAAGTACCAGCGGGTTCGATCTTGAACCGGACTCGCCGGCTGCAAGCTCCTCACATACCACCTTGCCTGCGCCGCAGACCGCCTCCGTCTTTTGCATCTCCATAGCCCATCTGCCATGAAAAGATGTGAACTTAAGTCCGGTGTCGTATAGATCAACGCAATTGCTCAGTATCCTCTCGATCCTCAGAGCCTGATCCCCGTCATTGCGAAGCAGCGTGCTTCTTGTTATCACATCGCAGTCCGGAAAAACAGAATAAATAATATCCAGTCTTACGGAGTATTCCCTGTCGATAAGTTTTAAGATGAGCTGCTCGCAGTTTTCGGTATCGTCGTAGGAAGACGGAAGTGACTTAAGAAGCTTTTTCCCCTTTTTTACCTCATAATCATAAAATACGAAATCGACAGTTGACGATCCGTTTCCATAGGTAAGTTCAATGAGCGGATCTCTTATATCTCCCTTGCCAAAACCGGGAGCCTCAAGTCCCATAAGCTCCATCGAAACACCCGGAAATTCCTGTGAATATCCGTTCATGTTCCCGCCGGAGAAGTAGTGTTTTGGGGCTACTGCCTCGCAGATGCCAAGGAGCATATCCTTGTCTTTCTGCTCAAGGTCTATCTCCCCCTTCATCCTGTCATACATTTCTTTTGACAAAAGAGATCCACCGAAGTGGAGGTGCTCAAGATGCCCCGTCTCCATCTTTCTGAACATATAGGATATTCCGGCTGTCTGCAAGAGAAATATCCTGCCATCTGCATATATCATGCGCAGTCCTCCTGAAAAAACATTATTTTATCCTGATCCCGTTAATGATGATATCGATCATATCATTGAGGGAGTCCTCATAGCTGACTTCTGTTCTGGATAGTTCATCAGAGCTAAGGAACTTCTCGATAGCTCCCTCAATCGTGAGCTTCAGGATAGGGATCGGCACCTTCTTGATGAGGCCTTCATCCATAGCTTTGGAGAGAAGCTTTTCTGTCTCCTCCCAGTCGCTCTCGATTCTCCTTGCAACCTGAGCATATACATCCGGATATTTTTCCCTGAGCTGATAAACTCTGCGAAAATCGATGTTCTTGTAGCTGTCGGGAAGACATACAATGAGCCTTGCTATCTTGTCCACAAGTCCCAGTGAATCGTCGGCAAGGACCTCAGCTTCTTTTCTCTTTATCGCAGAAAACCCGTAGTCAACGGTCGCGAGGAACAGTTCATCCTTGTCATTAAATTCCTTGTAAATTGTCTTCTTGCTGATGTGAAGCTCCTTGGAGATGTCGTCCATGGTGAACTTCATGCCCTTTAAATTGAATTGGCTTATCACAGAATCCATGATGCTCTGTCTGATATTGTCCATATCTTTCCTCCCGGGAATTACTCAAGACAAGCCTTAAGAAAATCCCATACATTTGCAGCCGACTTCACCGAAAGTCTCTCGGAAGTTGAATGAATGTCATCCATATCAGGTCCGATGGAAATGCAGTCAAGGCCTTCTATCTTTTCACTAAGGAGCCCGCATTCAAGGCCTGCATGGATAGCCATGACTTTGGGATCTTTCCCGTACAGTTTTCTGTAAACACTTACCATATGTTCCCTGAGTTCTGATTTCGAGTTGTACTTCCATCCCGGATAACGGCCGCTGACACTTACTTTCGCGCCAAACGCCTCTCCAATGCACGTAAGTTTGTCTATCAGGAATGCCTTGGAGGACTCGACACTGCTCCTCACCGACTGCTCGATAGTGACCTTATTGCCATCCGTCTTAAGGATTCCAAGGTTGAGTGATGTCTCAACGAGTCCCTCAACCTGCGCACTCATAGCCTGCACTCCGTCAGGATATACACAGATAAGCTTAAGAAGTCTTACAGAATCGTACAGCGTAAACGCCTCCTCATCACTTACCTCACCCTCTGTTTCAAAAGAGATGTCGACGTTATCGTCTTTCCCCTCAAGTTCAGCCTTAAGGTGCTCCAAAGTAGTCCCGACGCTTTTTTTTACATCATCTTCCTTATCCGCGCCAATAATAAACTCCGCCGAAGCCATAGATGGAATCGCATTGTCAGCGACGCCGCCCTTTATGCTTATCAGGTTTACGCCTGTCTGTGAAAGAGCGTCAAGAAGAGTCCTTGCTGCGATGATATTGGCATTGCCTCTTCCGCACTTTATCATCTCTCCCGAATGTCCGCCAAGGAGATCGCGAACTAAGATCCGGCACTTTAATCCGCTGACTTTTTCTCTTGGCAGTTCAAGTTCAGAGTACACTCTTGCGCCGCCTGCGCAGCTTACGATAAATACGCCCTCTTCCTCGTTGTCAATATTGATCAGCTTCCTGCTCTTTAATCCCGAAAGGTCTATGGCAGCTGCGCCGTACATTCCGGTCTCTTCATTGGTCGTGATTACGACTTCAAGCGGAGGATGGGGGATGTCTCCGGAGTCGAGAAGCGCCAGGCAATACGCAACGGCTATTCCGTCATCGCCGCCAAGGCTCGTCCCCTCTGCCCATACATACTCTCCGTCAGTTGTCACCTTAAGACCGTCCCTGGTCATGTCGATGTCTGCATCCGGCTCTTTAACCGCAACCATATCCATATGTCCCTGAAGGATGACAGGCTCTTTGTCCTCATATCCCTTACTTCCGGGAGCCTTGATTATTACATTCTTCTCCGCATCCTGTGTGACATCAAGATTCCTGTCGGAAGCAAATTTCACAAGGTAATCGCTAATCATGTCTACATTCCCAGAGCCATGGGGAATTGAGCATATCTCCTCAAAGAATTTAAAAACTGAAGCCGGCTGTAAATTTTCAAGCGCCATTTTATTACCTCCCAAACTGGTATTTTTGCATAATAAAAGGAGTCCAGGTTCAATCCGGACTCCTTAATTTTACTATTAAAAAACTATTTTTACAACAAAAGTTTCCGCTTTTATTATGCGATCTTCTCTTTTGCAAGCTCTGCAAGTGTCTTGAATCCATCAGGATCGTTAACTGCGAGCTCAGCGAGCATCTTACGGTTGATGTCAACACCTGCAAGCTTGAGGCCGTGCATCATGTTGCTGTATGAAAGACCGTTGATCCTTGCTGCAGCGTTGATACGAGTGATCCAAAGAGATCTCATATCTCTCTTCTTCTGCTTACGTCCTGCAAATGCTGAAGTAAGTGCTCTCATAACAGACTGCTTGGCAACTCTGTACTGCTTGGATCTTGCTCCTCTGTAGCCCTTTGCAAGCTTTAATACTCTATTGTGCTTCTTCTTGGCATTTAATGCGCCTTTAACTCTTGCCATCTTAAAAATCCTCCTAAATAAAAAATCAAAATCAAACCTTAAGCGTAGGGAAGTATAGCCTTCATTGTCTTTACATTTGTTGCGTCAACAAGTCCGGCATGACGAAGATTCCTCTTTCTCTTTGTGGACTTCTTGGTTAAGATGTGGCGCTTATACGCTTTGTTTCTCATGAGCTTGCCTGTGCCAGTTACCTTGAATCTCTTGGCAGCGGCTCTCTTTGTCTTCATCTTCTGCTGCATAATTAAATCCTCCTAATTCTACTCATTCATTAATTACTATGACATAAAAGGTCAAACTGCTGCTATCATCAGCATCATTCTGCCTGACTAAAGATGACCTATATCATATAAAATCAGTTCTTCTTCTCGGTAAGGAACATTGTCATTGAACGTCCCTCAACCTTGGGCTGTTTCTCAACCACTGCCACATCAGCAAGAGCTGCGGCAAAGTCTGTCAGAATGTGAACGCTGGCGCCCATATGTGCCATCTCACGGCCTCTGAATCTGAGTGTGATCTTAACTCTGTTGCCCTTCTCAAGAAACTTTCTGGCTGCGCCAACCTTGGTATTCAGGTCGTTGGTGTCGATGTTGGGAGAAAGCCTTATCTCCTTGATCTCTACTGTCTTCTGTTTCTTCCTGGCCTCTTTTTCCTTGCGAAGCTGCTCATACTTGAATTTGCCGTAATCAACAACTCTGCACACAGGCGGCTTGGCTGTAGGCGCGATCATAACAAGATCCACACCCTCATCATCAGCTATCTTCCTCGCGTCCTGAATGGACATGATTCCCAGCTGATCCCCTTCAATACCGATTACACGTACTTCCTTAGCTCTGATCTGTTCGTTGATAAATAACTCGCTAATTGCTTTACCCTCCAAGAATATTTATGTAGTACATAAAAAGTGGATACACGCAAATGTATCCACTGATAATCTCTGTCAATATCCCTGCCTTATGATAAAAAGCTTAGGATTTGAAAAGTTATTAACCACTGCCGGCTGTGCCTCAGGGTGAGAGCGGATACTCTGCTTTGTTTTCAAACACTAATATAAATTATCACAATTAAAAATGCATGTCAACTGTTTTCTTAGCGCTTTTTGATCGCTTTTTGATCACTGTACCCTTTTGCCCTTCCGGTCTGGATTATCTTAGACTTTTTGATAGTTGTCTTAACCCCCGCCGGCATGAACCTGATCAGAACATTATACATTTTTGAATCAAAGATTCAAAAATGTATTCTTTTTTATTCGCATAGCCTTATGACCTCTGCGCAATACTCACATTTTCTCAGGTTCGGGATAATCCACGCCGAAGGTCTCAACAGTAACGCTCTTCATGACCTGAGGAGTTGTCGGTCTGTCATTCCAGTCAGTCTCAGTCTCGGCAATCCTGTTTACAACTTCCAGCCCTTCCGTAACCTTGCCAAATGCGGCATAGTCTCCGTCGAGGTGAGGAGAAGTCTTGTGCATGATAAAGAACTGTGATCCTGCCGAGTTGGGCATCATGGATCTCGCCATGGAAAGGACGCCCTCGGTATGCTTTAAGTCGTTTTTAAAACCGTTGGATGAAAACTCTCCCTTGATGCCATAGCCTGGGCCACCCATTCCTGATCCTTCCGGGTCTCCGCCCTGAAGCATAAAGCCCTTTATAACGCGGTGAAAGATAAGTCTGTCGTAGAAATTCTTTTTAATAAGTGAAATGAAATTGTTGACTGTGTTTGGCGCGATCTCCGGATAGAGCTCTGCCTTCATAACATCTCCATTTTCCATCGTGATAGTAACAATTGGATTCTGTGCCATTTTATTCCTCCTGATTCTAGTTGTATTGATGATACACTTCCTGATTATATCAGAACAGATGCGTTACTCCAAACTTCTTTAATTAGTTCAGACAGGCTCTCCTATAGAATGCTGCTTAAGCATCTTTATTCCCCTGCCTTAAGATGTCACTACTTTTTCGAAGAAAAGCAATGATCATCAGAATATAACAGATTGTCTTCGGCAGCATTAGCATTCCGAGCATCGGGATGATGCCGGCAAAAACAGCAACAGGAATGTAAAATAAAAATGACAGCAAAATATATACCCACATCAGTCGAAAATTCCGGTCCTGCCTTCTCTTATCATAGTATAGATAACAGATCACGCCTCCAAGGATCACAAACGGGATATTCCTTATGATGCCCCAGACCATGCTGCTGTCATTTTGCAGCCACCCATTCTGAGGAAACAGGCATAAAAGTATCCTCAAGGCAGAAAGCCTCCACACTGCCATTGACAGTCTTTTGTTGTCTTCACTGCCGTAAACGAGCATCCAGAGGTAGTACAGAAACATATAAAATAATGTCATGGTAACCGAAGTCACGAGTTTCCCCACTCCGAGCGCCATCGTAAAATCTCTGTCTGCAAAGTAGTTCAGCACCCGTGGAATAAGATGGAATGCATCTCCGCACCCAAGTATAAGCGCGGCATATCCCATAATTTTTCCGGTGGTATCTTTATTGTTTACGGATCTTGTCAGGATAACAAAACCACTTATAATGGCAAACAAAAGATATCCGATGTCAAAAAAAGACTCTCCGTACTTCATCTATTCCTCCTTGTGAGTCATTGGGGACGTTACAGTTCGACTCATTTTTGAGTCATGGGGACGTTACAGTTCGACTCGTTTTTGAGTCATGGGGACGTTACAGATTGACTCATTTTTGTGAAACAAAAACGAGTCAATCTGTAACGTCCCCTCTGACTCAAAGACGAGTCGAACTGTAACGTCCCCTCTGACTCAAAATGAGTCGAACTGTAACGTCCCCAATGACTCACACCAACTCAGTAGTCCTCTTCATCCAACTCTTCAGTCACAAGTTCCAACTCATCTTCATTATAATAATACGGCTTCGGATCTCCTCCATCCCAATCAATATCAACGCCGATGTTCTTCATTTCAGTGTTTGTAAGGATACTTGAAACCTCTCCGGTTCGGCCGAACAACGGATCCTTTGATGCTATTACCCTTACCTTGTCATTTAATTCAAACTTTCCCATATCTTTTTCCTCTCTTAGTATCATTTTTTAAGCAGATCTATGCCTTTGACATTTCACCTGCCATATTGATCGAATAGAAATCACGGATTTCCTTGACATCTTCTGTCATTCCCAGAATCCACATCAGCTTGGTAAGTGCCGCCTCGCCTGTCATGTCGCGAGCTTCAAGGGCTCCTATGTCAAGAGCTCTTTTCCCCGTCTCGTAGACATTCATCTTGGTGCCTTCGTACCTGCACTGTGTGCCTACAACCACACTCATTCCACCGCTTATGATCTTGTCCAGAGCACTTATGAAATCATATTTCAAAAAAGGTATTCCACCAATTCCGTAAGCTTCAATATACATTCCCTTATAGCCTTGATCAGCCAGTGACTCGATAAACTCTGTCCTCATCCCCGGGAACATCTTCACCATACACACCTTATCGGAATAGCTGTTTGAGAGCTTAAATATTCCTGTCCTCTCAGGAACTGCCAAAGTATCTATTTTCATTCCGAGAGAACTGATGGTAGCGATGTTGGGATAATTGATGCTCTCAAAGGCGTCAAAGCTAAGGGATCTCACCTTTGACACTCTGCATCCGAGCATGACCTTGCGGTTGAAGGCGACAAATATACCGGGTATCCTGCTCGCTGCCATATGGATTGCGCATCTGCAGTTCTCCATCGCATCTGCCACGGGATTGGTGATTGACAGCTGCGAACCGGTTATCACTACCGGTATATTGATGTTCCTTAGCATAAATGACAGCATCGAAGATGTATACGCCAGGGTGTCCGTTCCGTGTATGACGACTATCCCGTCATAGTCGTTCCGGCACTCGCTGATGCGCTGCGAAAGAGCGCACCAGTCCTCTGGGAATATATTTGCACTGTCAACACTGCAGAAATCCTCTATCTCGATGTTGGTATCTCCCGATACCATCTGCAGCTCTTTTTCCATGTCATGGATCGAGAGACCGGGGATAAGACCATTTCTCTTCATTACAGCAGAAAGCGTTCCGCCTGTATTTAATATCAGTATCTTTTTACTCACTTCATTGTCCTTTCAAGCTCGCCTGCGATCTCTTCCATTTCGGTAATCGCTTCTCCAAACACTTCAAGGGCAGAATCTATAGGCTGCCTCGTTGTAAGATCAACTCCGGCTATCTTAAGAAGGCTCACAGGATCCCTGGTGCAGCCTCCTGACAGGAACTCCTTGTATTTTGCAACTGCGCTCTCTCCCTCTTTTAGTATTCTGTCAGCTATGGCAACTGCAGCCGCAAAGCTCGTCGCATACTGATAAACATAAAAATTGTAATAGAAGTGAGGGATCCTGCACCACTCCCATCCGATAAGCGGATCAGAGACCATCTCTTTTCCAAAGTACTCTCTGTTAAGATTCAGATATACATCGTAGAGCGCCTCTGCAGTGAGCGGGATTCCGTCCTCTGCCATCTCGCAGGTCTTTCTCTCAAACTCCTCAAACATGGTCTGGCGGAACATCGTCCCCTTGAAGCTCTCAAGGAAATGATTGACGATAAATGCCTTCTCCTGAACGCTTTCCGCGTGGTCCTTCATGTAGTGGTACAGTAGGACTTCGTTGGTAGTGGATGCGACCTCTGCCACAAATATCTTGTAGTTGGCATCAATGATGGACTGAGCACGGTTGGAATACCAGGTGTGCATGGAATGCCCCACCTCATGGACAAGAGTGAATACATCGTCCAGGGTCTCGTTGTAGTTGAGCAGCATGTAGGGATGAACGTCGTAAACGCCTCCGGAATATGCGCCTCCGCGTTTTCCCTCGTTTTCAACTACATCGATCCATCTGTTCTCATACGCCTCTTTTACCACATCAAGATAGTCCTCACCAAGCGGCAGAAGAGCTTTAAGTGAAATCTCTTTTGCCTTCTCATAGGGAACCTTCATGTCAAATTCGGGGATCATCGCAACATATACGTCGTACATGTGAAGTTCATCAAGCCCCAGCAATTTCTTCCTAAGAGAGACATATCTGTGCATCTTGTCCAGATTGTCATGTATCGAGGCAAAGAGGTTGTCGCAGACCGCCGGAGAGACGTCATTCTGATCGACCGCCGCCTCAAAAGCAGAGTTGTATTTTCTTGCTTTCGCCGCAAAAATCCGGCTCTTCACCTCGCCGTCATAGAGTGATGCCCAGGTGTTCATAAACTCGGCATATCTCTCGTAAAAGGCTTCAAAGCTCGCCTTTCGAAGTTCTCTGTCTTTCGACATCTGCACAGGTACAAATCTTCCATTCGAAAGCTGAACCTCCTCACCATTGGAGTCCCTTACTGAAGGGAACTTGAGATCTGCATTTGAGAGCATTCCAAAGGATTTTTCAGATGCTGCCATAAGCTCACTGGCACTGGCAAGGAGCTGTTCTTTTTCGCTGTCGAGCATGTGATCCTTGAGCCTTCTGATCTCTTTTATCATCCTCTTATAGCGCTCAAGCTCGGGCACTTCTCTATAGAATTCATTTAGCTTCTCCTCAGAGAGTGCAAGTATCTCAGGACTGATGAAGGCTGTCTTCTCAGACGCCCCTGCATAGGTCGACATGGCGCGCTGCTGGAAAGCCTGGTATTTGGAATTGCCGGTATCCTGATCCTCACGCATATGGGCGTAGCCGTATACCCTGTCCAGCAAAAGTTCAATTTCTTCATTCAATTTCAAAAGTTCAAGGAGAGTATGTCCACTCTCAGAAATTCTTCCTGCATAGCTTGCCATCTTGTCTGCAGCATCTCCTGCCTTCTTAAGTTCAGCCTCCCACCCTGCTTCGTCATCATAGATGTCCTCAAGACGCCAGGTCAGTTCAGGCGGTACTTCCTCTCGTTTTGGTAATTTGTTCTGCATATTATTTCCTCCAGACAATATACTGCATCTATTATATCATGGTATCTTGAATCAAAGATTCGAGATGCCGGCAACTGGTCTTTTGAAGGCGACTTCGCCGCAGGGCCTGTTTGCCTCTCGTATCATTTTCTCACGAAACCCGTAGCGGGTGCGGGTTTCTGATTATACGTTCAAGAACTCCTGAATGTTTGATCCAAAAACCAAGAATGTCAGAGTGTAATCAGAGTAGATCAAGTCGATGTCGTCCCAGCAAACGACTTTCCTTCTCTGGGACGACGTCTTGTACCCATTTTTCTTATGTTGTGGACTCAAACAGCACTTTTCGTCGTCCCTGTACTACTCTTTTTACTTCTGGGACGACGCCATGTCCTAAATTTTCTTCTGTTGTGACTTTAGACAGCGCTTTTCGTCGTCCCAGACATGCTCTTTTTGCTTCTGGGACGCCGTCTTGTCCTCAGCTTTATATTTGCCTGCAAGAATCCAGTTTAAATAGTCATAAGAAATCCAGTGTAAGCAATATCTACCTTATGACCAGACACGTCACTCGCTTTGTAATATGTACCCAAATGGCAATTTTTATCTGTATAGATCACACTCAACATTTAGAACACAATCCAGTATCATCTAAATGCTCTACATTTAAAGGAGTCTGACTCTGATGAATGGTCGCTTATGCTCTATGTATCTGCTTTACACATACCTAAAACAGTGATTTAAGAATTCTTGAAATAAATGGGACAGGCTATTTATATTTGCTTGGTTATTCCAAATACAGTTCAAAGGTAAAAATGTAAAAATAGGAGGAGGTATTACCCAAATTCAAGGTACATATACGCAAAAGGAATAAGATCAAGGCAATCAAGTAGATTACTCCGAACATTAACACTAACTGTCATTTCATTATTTTATATCTTTTTTCTGCTTCAGCAGACAGATCAGGTATGTGCTGTGTTCCCATGTGTTCTACCACAACAGAAGATACTGCGCAGCCGTACCTGCAGCAGTCCGGGGTAGCCAATCCCTTTGTAAGACCGTAAATTAATCCTGCAACAAAGCTGTCTCCGGCTCCTGTAGTATCAATTACGTCAGCTGCCGGATATGCCGGGATTATGCCCTCCTCTTTTGCACTCCTATAAATGCAGCCTTCTTTACCGCATTTGATTATCACGTTTTGGACACCATGTTCTATGAAACAGCGGGCGCTTTCCCGGGGATTGATCTCCCCTGTCAGTGCCGATGCCTCACTTTCATTTGGAATAATATAATCGATATATTTAAGGAGAGGTGCAAGATCCTCAATTGTCTCGCCATTTTTGGCCCTGGTCATATCTGCCACAAGGATGCGGTTCTTCTCTTTAATGGCTCTGAACACTTCTTCCATATCGGGGACTGTAAGCATAGGAGATACAAAGATACTGGCAAAGCTCACAATCTCCCCCATACTATCAACATATGGAAGAATGTGCTCCTTTGAAAGTTTTCTCAGCGTGCTCTCAGGATTTGTTATAAAGTATCTCTCGCCATCACTATCTACCAGTACGATGTTCATTCCGGTCGCGATATCTGAAGACAACGTCACCTTCTCAAGAGAGACAGCGTTACTTCGAAGACATCTGAGCACTGTTTCTCCCATCTCATCTTTTCCGATAAGAGTCACAAGTTCAGCGTCAACCCCAAGTCCGGAGAGCACAACTGCTTCATTGAGGCCGTCGCCGCCGCAGGAAATTATCTCTTTCTCTGCAGGTACAGAGCCCTTTGTAAAAAGATCTTTATCCACCGGCGCAGCCATTATGTCCACTATGGCAGCACCTATGACGGTTACTTTATTCATTATACTATTTCCCCTTTTTTATTCCCGCGAATATAGTCATATTTTTGCGAAACAAACCGATTAATCTATATTATCTCATTAAAGCCAAAGAAACTATTGTACTAATCAAAATAATAAACAGGGGCACCATGATAGTCATGATGCCCCCTGTTATTACACTATAATACACGTCAGATATAACTGAAATACGCGCTTTACTTGGTGCTCGCTTTAACTGTTATCTTAGCTCCAAGTCCCTTGCTCTTAAAGAGCTTTTTGTAGCTGCTCTTCATTCCCTTGGGAACAATTACGGTAACCCCTGACTGATTTGTCATTCCCGAGAATGCTCCGTCCTTGATCGTTGACTTGGTCATTTTTGTATTAATGATCGTGAGCTTCATCTTCTTGTTGCACTTATTAAGGAACTTCTTTCCAAGGTTCTTGGTGTTCTTGGGAAGCGTTAATGCTTTCAGAGATGAACATCCACCACATGCCTCTGCGCCAATGGTTGTGACATTCTTGCCCAGCGTAATTTTAGTTACTGCGCTGCAGTCTGAGAAAGCCTGATCACCGATCTTCTTAACATTACTGCCAACTGTGATGGTCTTAATCTTGGTCTTTCCCTTAAGCGCACCTTTGCCGACTTCCGTCACCTTATAAGTCATGGCACCGTACTTGACTGTCGCAGGGATAGCGACACTCTTTGCGTTATTATCAGTGCAGCCGATATATGCAGCGGTAGGATTCTTGGATCCCTGAGATGTCACCTTATATTTACCCTTACTCTTGCTGTCTTTGAAAGACTTATTCCTAGCAAGAACCACCCAGGAATTCTTCTTTATCTCTTTCTTGCCGTTTTTATCTGCAAAATATTTCTTGCATCCACTGCAGTACCAGTAAGCAGTGTTTCCATTCGTACTGCCCTTTGGCTCTTTCGCAGCTATCTTTTTAAGCTTATGCGTATGGGTTAGTTTCTTTATAACCCACCAGCCTTTTTGTACTTCATTTTTTCCATCTGCATCTGAGAAGTATTTCTTACATTTATCGCAGTAGTAGTACTCTTTGTTTCCTTCTGATGTCTCTGTTGCTGCCCTGGCTGTTGTCTTTACAAGCTTATGGGTATGTGCAAGTTTATTTATAACCCACCAGCCATTTTGAACTTCATTTTTTCCATCTGCATCTGAAAAATATTTCTTACATTTATCGCAGTAGTAGTACTCTTTGTTTCCTTCTGATGTCTCTGTTGCCGCCTTGGCTGCAAACTTCTTCAGATTATGTGAATGAGCTATCGTAACAGTAACGCATTTTGCTGCAATACCGTTGTAATTTGCATCTCCGTCTACTCTATACCACACGTAGTAGGTTCCCTCAGCCTTGCCTGTAGGAATCGCAGTTGTAAACTTATCTGCTGCTGGTGCGGTCTTGTTGTCGGTTCCAAGTGCGTATTTGATTGTTCCGTTCCTGGCAGTACCTGCATTTACAAGCTGCTGGGCAGAACCGTTATCTTTAAGACCCTTTGCCGTGGGCGCAGTAACCGTAGATGATCCGGGTGTTATAGTAAAAGTCACACTCGCAAACTGATCTGCATACATGAGCTTGGCAGCATATTTACCAACATCCTTTGGTGCACCGGCGAGCTTTTCCCCACTTACAGAATCTTTATAATACTCAATCTTGTATACATCAGAGAAAACATTCTTGTCGTAATCATTAAGGGTTGCTGCTTTTGCCTTGCCGTCATATGTAAGATTAGCAGGAGCCTTGACTATCATCTTCTCATCAGAGCGGCTCTCCCCCTGATAACTTGCTGTAATTGTATCCCCATAACCCAAAAATACAAGCTTATGGGCTTTTGCTACTGTAACAGTATTACTTGCATAATCCGTCTGCGTATCCCCGTTGAGGATCTCTGCGGTAACATACATGCTGTAATCTGTGCCAAAAGTTTTATCCTGCAATGCTGCGGTAGTAGGCAGCGATACTGTCCCATATCCATTATCAGAGGGCTTCCCACTCATGTTCAGTTTAGTATAGCCCTGCATTGCTCCGGATGGATTATTAAGTTTGAAATAAGCTGTTATTGCAGTTACTAATCCCGCATCAGATCCGCTTAGAGAATAGGGGACTATAATCCGACCATTCTCATCCCAGCGAACGGCATCTGCATTCACCTGCAAATTGATATTGCTGTCACGAAGAGTAAGCTTTAGTAAATCCTGATTATCTTTCATCGAAGTAGCAAATACCACTTTACTCTTGTCTAGGCAAAGAGCAGGACTGACACCATTAGAACTGGTTATGGACTTTTGAACAGTTCCGCCAACATTTGCACAAACATACTTGGGGTCGTTTGAATCGTATGGATACCTATTAGACCTGAGCCACCAGTTACCTATTCCTTTTCTTTTATAGTACTCCGTATTGGATTTTTTAATCGACGCTTCTTTAGAACTAAGAATAAAAACATTTGCTTTAAGGACTGCATCATGACTGTCATATCCATTAGAATTAGCATATTCTGGATAATGATTAACCGTTGCGATTGCAGAACGCTCAATTTGAGAAAAACTATTTGGGAAAAAACTGTTATTTAACCATTTATCGATATCACTCTGATAATAGCTGGCATGCCCGTTTGCCTGATAGGCCATTTGTTTTACCGCTTGTTTACAATCAAGAAGCATAATATCTTCCGTATCAGATACATATTCATAATCACCGTTTTTAGCATTCAGACTAAGAACATTGTACTTCAAAGGCTCTTGGGTATCAGGGTGAATTCCCAGATATACGGCATCATTATAAGTAACATCGCTGATATTCCCTAATCCCAACTTGGTATATCCTGCTTCAAACTTGTGTTCATCTTCTGCCTTAACCTGTGCTACACCCCCGAAATTTCCCGGCAACATTGTAGCCAGAAGCGTGGATGTCAACGCCAGGGCAAACACCCGCTTTGTTCCCTTCAGTAATCCCATATTACGCATATTCTTCCCTCCATCATAAGAAAGCCAATGCGAAACTTTGTTTCGTAAAATGTTACAAATATATAATAATTTATTTCAGAAGTTTATGCAAATTTTATATTTATATATAATGCTCCACGTTACTGTTCACTCGCATATAGCTCGCTCCAGTAATATATTCGTGCATTCATTTAAGTTCTATTTCGACGAAGTAATGCGCTGACTACTGAATCATTTTCTCGCTAAATGCGCAACAGAGTGCGCATTTCTGATCTGAACTGTAGCAGTAACTCCATCATACACGCCCAAAAGAATACTCTCCCCTACACATGTATCCCTTAGCAACAATATTCATGCCTCTGACAGGATTTTCCCAAGAGCATGTAGAAATGTTTAATTTAAATGCATGTTTTTCGGTGTTTTTTTCTAGAGCATGCTCTTGGATACATGTTTTTTAGAATTAATGCCAAGGGCGTGTAGTTTCTAGCTTGAAAACTACACGCCCTAATGAAAAATCGTATAAAACATGTATTTTTCTAAAATTTCATACATGTTCATAATCAAATCCATAAAAAACATGCATTCAGATTAATCATCATACATGTTTTTTTCTGGAAGTTCTCTATCGCATGACATCTTGAATCTCTGATTCAATAATTCATAACGAAAGCTTTATTTCATGACACTTATTATACTCTTCAAACAGTTTTTTCATAAACAATTCATCAGTGGCAGCACTCCTAACATCATCGACTCTCCCGCTGTCAAACAACCATGTATTTAACGCGTTTATATCTCGGGTTCTCTCTTCTCTTCCTTCTTTCCTGCCATCTTCCCTAAACAACTCCATTACTTTTGCTTCATTGTATTCAGTATCCAGCATTCCCTGTACCTCCTGCCTGTGCAGCATGAGAAAACTCCTGATCAGATAGTCATTCGGCATTTCCTCCAAAGCAGCATTTATTGCTGTCTCAAGCTTATATCCCTTCTTCTGATCATCCCTTCTTCCCTGCTCAAATGTGGAATTCCAGGCTATTCCCCATCTCCCTGTTCTCGTCCCAAGAATATTTCTGATCATGGACAATCTTATTTAGTATGGAAACAGAGATCTCATCTCCGTCCTCAAAGATATCCATCTTATTTCCGCCGTATTCCAGTGCAAAGGCTGCACTCTCATTTTCCTGTGAGTACTCGATTGTAAGATGTACCCGTGGTTTTTCCATGGTGCAGACGATGCACTGATGAACAGCCTCCTCAAATGCAAGGTGTATCTGTTTGGCGAGTGAATAGGGCACCTGATTCTTGACGCAGTAGTCCTCAATAAGGCTCTGGGTTCCCAAAAAGTCATAGGTCCTGCTCTCAATATCGATCTCCAGAACCTTAAGGCGCTTTACAAAGCGTCTTGTCTTCTCCCTCTTGGGATTTTCGAAGATCTCCTCGGGCGTACCCTCTTCATAAATCCCACCCTCATCTAAATAGAATATCCTGTTGCTGATAGCCCTGGCAAAAGACATCTCATGAGTCACGATCATCATCGTCTTGCCTGAGGATGCAAGGTCCCTTATAACAGACTGAACCTCTCCCACCATGGTCGGGTCGAGGGCACTTGTGGGTTCGTCCAGAAGGATCACGTCGGGGTTCATGGCAAGGGTCCTCGCAATAGCAACCCTCTGCTTCTGCCCTCCGGAGAGTTCGTCCGGCCACGACAGAGCCTTGTCAGAGAGCCCTACCGTGCCAAGAAGCTTCATTGCATTGTCGTATGCCTCCTGCGCGCTCATACCCAGAAGGTCCATAGTTGGAGCCATAATGTTTTCCACAACACTCATATGTCCAAAGAGGTTAAAAGACTGGAACACCATTCCCATCTTTCTGTGGACTTCCGTAAGGTTGCATCCGGGAGCTGTGATCTCCATGTCATCAAGAAAAACTTTTCCGGAAGTAGGTTTCTCAAGCAGGTTTATGCAGCGGATAAGCGTGCTCTTACCCGTACCCGACGGGCCTATGATTGATATGACATCCCCATCATTTATAGTCACGCTCACATCCGAAAGCGGTACCGCTCCGGGGTATTCTTTTCTAAGATTCTCAATTCTTATCATTTAGTTTTACCCCCTTAAGCATCCTCGAGTGTTTCCTTTTCCTAAAATCCAGCCTTATATCAACGCGGCTTATTATCATTCCGATCAGCCCCTCGAGCAAAAAGTAAAAGACAGCTATGGCAATGAGCGGGAAAAATGCATCGTAGGTCCTGCTTCTTACGATATCACCTATCTTGGTCAGATCCTGCACAGCAATGTATCCGACAATAGCGGTTGCCTTTATAAGTCCGACGATCTCGCCCTTATATGAACTCATCACATGCGGAAGAGCCTGCGGCAGTATGATCCTGAAAAAGATCCGAAGATCAGAATACCCAAGAGAATAAGCTGCCTCGTACTGCCCTCTGTCCACAGCTCCAACGCCAAGCCTTAAAAGTCCTATCACAGAAGAAGCAAAGGTAAGCGTGAACCCGATTATGGAAACAACTATGCCGTCTATTGAAACCTTGGCAAATATTATATAGTAGAGGATCATTAGCAGAACTACCATCGGCATTCCCTGAACGAGCCACATGGCACCTTTCGTGATGCCATTTGCCACAGGGTTGTCATTCCTGCACAGCATATAAACTAAAAATCCAAGAGCAGTCCCGAATATGACAGACAAAACCGTGATGAGAAGCGTTGTAAGGATACCCCTTACAAAGAGCTTCCACCTGCCTTCCCTTATGAATGTCTTCTCAAAGCTCGATATCAAGCTTTCTTCAAAAGATGTACCGGTGCCATAAGACTGTGCTTTTCTGACCACAAGCACAAATGCAGCGGGATAGTACTCCACGAAGTCGACCGCTTCCCTTCTCTCATCCGTGACTATGATGGAGCCGATGCCCATCAGTGCCTTGCCTGACTGCACGTAAGAAAGGATTGCAGCAAACTCCATAGGCTCAAACTCTACCTTAACATCCATCTCTTTTGCCATGAGGCGGACGATGTCAGCATCAAATCCCATGACTTCTCCGCCCTGACCAACATAGCTCATAGGCTCAACGCTGTCACAGGCTGCAACCGTTACCGTTCCGCCATTTCCCGGCCAGTCCTGCTCTATAGGAACTTTGATAGCATCATCAGACCCGGTCCACTTATCCCAGAGCTCCTCTATTGTCTCCTTTGGTATTGCATCATAGGCCTGCTGCCACTTGTCATAATCATTACTTTTCTTGTCAAAGGCAATCCCAAAAACGCCGTCCTTTAATGGCTGCGGGAAAAGAGTGAGATTCTCATCCCGATTTACTGCAAGGAGTGCTATCGCGTTATTGTTGAGTATCGCATCGGTCTTGCCCTGACTTAGAGCAAGCAGCATATCAGGCATGTTGTTGAAATATGTAAACTCTGCGACATCCGGAACAAAACTGCTGACAAGTTTATCAAAAGGAGCACCTGTGAGCATTGATACCGTCTTGCCGCTTAGCTCGTCAAAAGTCTTAAACTCAGGTCCTTCTCCGGTGCTTTTTACCATTATCCCAATGTCTTCTGTGTAGAGATCCTCCGAAAACGGAAGTGCCTCTTTCCGTTCAGGCGTTATATTGAGATTGGCCATTATACAGTCGACATCACCCGAAGCAGCTGCATTGATGATCGAACCATAGTCATATACCTTAAATTCAACATCAGCGTTAATATATGAAGCAAACCGATAGGCAAGCTCTATGTCATATCCGCAAAGTTCATCGCCTTTGTAAAAACTATAGGGTGCAACTACGCCCGTAGTACCAACTACAAGTCTAAATTCAGGATCCACAGCCTTTGGAATATCAGGCATATTGAAATCATTGGCATTTACCCATCTCTCATACATATCGTCGAGCGTGCCATCGCCGCGAATGAGACTGATAAACTCATTAAGGCTCCCCTCCAGGTCATCAATCCTGCTAACCGGTGAAATCCCGACAGCAATATGAACCTGTTCATCCATAGACTCATCAAGAAGCTCTACCCCTGTTTTTCCGCTGTCCAGAGCCAGCTTCATCTGTCTGCGGTCGTAGATATAGGCATCTATTTTTCCCTGTTCCAAAGCCTGAAGCCCCTCGTTGAGTTCCAAATATGCCATGTTCGCCTCCGGAAGCTCTTTTTCAGCAATGATCATAGCAGCTGACCCGACACCAACACCTATGATCCTGTCAGGACTGTTGAGCTGCGCCTTTGATGTGACAGGCTCTCTGTCAGCTGCATAAGCGTATCTGCCGGGGATTAGCATCAAAAGCAAAATCATCATCACAAATATCAGATATATCTTGGCTTTCTTCATAAATGACTTCTCCTGTAGTCTGTTTTCTATATATATATTCATCTTAACACGTCTGGCCTTTTTGTTTATTAAAAAAGGCTAAACTCATCAAAAGCGCATCGACATCAGACAATTCCTATTGTCTTTACAATATTTAAATCATTCTCTTACACGCGCTAAACAAATTTTGTAAAAAACATGCACGTGGCAAAATGCAAATACATGTTTTTGGAGACAGTTTATTCTGCGCATGTACAAAATATCTCGAAAACACATGTTTTATAGAATTTTTTCTCTGCGCGTGTAGTCTGCAATCCATAAAATACACGCCCAGAGCATATTCTACAAAAAACATGTTCTCAAAAGCATGTTCAGGAAAGAATCGCCAAAAAACATGTTTCCAATTCACTTGTCCATGCATGTTTTTTGATAGTTTTTGTCCAATACATGTATATTGCTCTCTAAAATTCTGCTAATAGGAATACTAGCGCTGCTTTCAATCTGAAAGGCGGAAAATGGGAAAATTTCTTTCATACAGAACCATCTATATGACAAGAAAAATAAAAAATCTTTCTGCCTGAGAAAAAATTAACCAAGCAGAATAAATTAAAGAATGTCACCACATAATAGCAGACTTCATATGCTATAATGGAAAAGGTTTTAGCCGAAACAACAATACATTATGATTAGGGAGGAAATCAAAATGGCAACAAAAGAAAGACATATTCCCGGCAGGAGATTGCTCGCAATTATCGCACTTTTCTGCATGCTCCTCACTGTTATCACACCGGCTTTTTCCATTCATGCTCAGGCCGTCACAAAAATTACAGTGAGTGAGAAAAGCCTTTCTCTTAACAAGGGAGACAAGGTGACACTTAAGATTAAGGGGACAACCAAGAAAGTTGTATGGGGAAGCTACAACAAAAACATAGCTACGGTATCTTCTAAAGGTGTAGTTAAGGCAATAAGTGCCGGAAATACAACTATTGTGGCAGTAGTCAGCGGATCGGTATATACCTGCAAGGTTTCCGTTGCTAATGCACATACCTGGAAATACAAGGGACACAGATATCAGATGATCGACAAGGGACTGAAGTGGAGCGCAGCCAAGAAATACTGCGAATCGCTCGGAGGCCACCTGGCAGTAATAACAACCAAAGGTGAGCAGGATGCTCTGGTCAAAGCCCTGAAAGCCGGTAAGGGTAAGAGAAATAATTACTGGCTTGGCGCAAAGAAAAACTCCGAAGGAAAGTTCAAATGGGTCACAGGGGAAAAATTTGAATATGATGCTTTTGCCGGCGGAATGCCTGATAAGGCTTTTGAAAAGTGTCTTATGATCTACAGATATGACAATCCTAACACCTCTGCCAATGACACCTGGAAGTGGAATGATCTGGTAAATGAAGGAACCTACGGCTCAGAGTCATGGTTTGGACTTAAAAATTTTGGATTTGTATGCGAATGGGAATAACTTTAACGAAGTCTCAATAATCTGCTTAGGAACTAAAAAAAGATCCGACATAATGGTTTTAGCATTATGCCGGATCTTTTTTATGTTATATCAATTCTTGCTTTGTCTCACGGTTATTTTTTTGCCAAGCCCCCTGCTTCTGAAAAGCTTAGTATAACTGCTCTTCATTCCCTTGGGAACCACGATCGTAACGGTGGTTTTATTAGTCATTCCTGTAAAAGCATTGATGTTAATTGTCTTCTTAGCCATCTTCTTACTCTTGACAGTGAGCTTTAGCTTTTTATTACATTTATACGCAAACTTCTTGCCAAGAGTGGTTGTCTTTTCAGAAAGGACCAGGGTTGTAAGTGATGAACAGTATGCAAAAGCCTCTTCTCCTATGCTTGTGACATTTTTGCCGAGAGTTATCTTAGTAGCTGCCTTGCAGTTATAGAATGCTTTTGATCCGATCTTTTTGACGTTGCTGCCAACAATGATCGTCTTTAGCTTAGTCTTTCCACTGAGTGCACCGGAAGAGACCTCTGTAACCTTATAAGTCAGTGCTCCGTATTTTACAGTTGCAGGTATGGTTACGCTTGTGGCCTTGCTGTTGGTGCATCCAATATACCGGACGGTAGGATTCTTTGACCCACTGGATGTTACTTTATATTTGCCGCTATACTTACTGTCAGTAAAGTTTTTACCCTTTGCCAGTATCACCCATGAATTTTTCTTTATCTGGTTAGTACCCTTTGAATCAGAGAAATATTTGCCGCAGCCGCTGCAGGTCCAGTATGCTGTATTTCCATTAGCTGATCCATTTGGTGCTTTGGCTTTAGTCTTTACAAGTTTATGTTTATGGGCAAGCTTCTTGAGCACCCACCAGCCGTCTTCTACTTCATTTTTTCCCTCTGAATCCGAGAAATGCTTGCCACAGCCGCTGCAGGTCCAGTACGCCTTATTTCCCGCTGCCTTCTCTGTTGCAGCCTTTGCATCAGTCTTTACAAGCTTATGAGTATGAGGAAGCTTACTGATTATCCACCAGCCTTCTTGCACTTCATTTGCTGCACTTGCATCTGAAAAATATTTCCCACAGCTGCTGCAGGTCCAGTATGCCTTATTCCCGGTTGCCTTCTCTGTTGCATCTTTTGCCTCGGTCTTTAAAAGTTTATGCACATGGGCAATAGTTACAGCAACACTTTCAGGAGCCAGATCTGTATGATCCTCATCACCTTTTACCATGTACCACACATAATAGGTTCCGGCTTCCTTAGCTGTAGGTATAGAGGTGGCAAAAGACTGTGTAGCACTGTTTTTATCTCCCAGTGCGTATTGAAGTGTTCCTCCATCAGCTGATCCCGCACTTACGAGTGCCTGAGCTGAACCATTTTCCTTAAGTGCCTTAGCTTTTGGTGCAGCTACTACCGTCGAAGGAATTTTTTCAATACCGTTTCGGAAATAAGTACCTTTGCCAATAGTCTGCTTTTCCTCTTTTGACCACCCGGCTTCTGTATAAATTCGAAGATGTTCAGATGTCCCACTTTTAACAAAGAATGTACCTGTATCACTCTTGTCTATAAAATTGTAAATCAGATATATCTGGGCATCAGAGTTATTGATTACTTTTCTTACCTTGTACATGCCACTGAATACACTGTCAAGAAGAGCATTCTGTAAAGTTGACGGAATTGTAAGTTTTCCATCTATATTAGGACATCCAAAAGCATCACTCGATATAGATTGCAGTCCTTCCGGAAGCAGGAGATCACCTGTGAATCCGCAGTTTTGGAAAGCGCCGCTTTGAACAGTACTGAGCGATGAAGGAAGCGTAAGTGTTCCCGTCATGCCTGTGCAATTCATAAAGGCAGAACTGTTTATCGTAGTCAGTGTTGAAGGCAGATTAAGCCCTGTGAATCCGCTGCATTCTCTAAAGGCACTTCCACTTAAAACTGTCAAACCGGAAGGTATGCTGAGAGTTCCTGTGAATCCACTGCATCCCCAGAAAGCAGCGTAGTCTATGCTTGTGACCGTTCCGGGGATTACAAGCGAGCCAGTCATTCCCTTGCATCCATAAAATTCTTCAAATGCAATTTGTTTTACTCCGCTTGCAATATTCAATCCTGTAAATCCGGTGCATCCATAGAAGGTACGTCCGCTTCTGTCTGTCGCAGTAGACGGCAGTGTCAGAGTTCCCGTAAATCCCGTGCATTGCCTAAAAACATCATATCCCATACTGGTTACCGATGCGGGTATAACTAGTTCCCCGGTAAAGCCCTTGCATTCCTGGAACGCATAATTTGCAATTTCAGTGACAGAAGAAGGAATCGTCAAAGTTCCGGTAAATCCGCATTGAAAGAAGGTGTAATTGTCTATTTTGGTTATTCCACTTCCGATCTTTAGTTTTCCCTTCATATTTTTGCAACCCCTGAACGCCTGACTTCCAAGCGATGTAACGCTGTCCGGTATCGTAAGGTCGCCTGTAAGCCCCGTACAGTTCAGGAAAGCACTATTTGATATTTCTTCCAGCCCATCGGGGAGTGTGATCGATGTGATTTTTGTATTACCACTAAAGTTTCCAACAGATTTAACTCTGTATTGTCTCGTCTCTCCTTCCTTGAAACCACTTACACCGTCTCCATATTTTACAATGATGTATTGGGGTATCACTACATCCCCGGAAACACTGCTCTTGCCTCCAATAGTGCAGTATAGATCAGTCCCTGTAGAAAAGTTGAAATTATAATCACCTTTCAGATCTGCATAGTTAGCCGATCCGGTAGCCTGCGCCCTGACATTTACGCTTGCAGTTAACATCATAAACAAAAACACTACAAATGCGCCCAAACTATATTTCATAATATTCAGTTTTCGTCTTTTCATAACATCCACTAATGCCACCTCCTGATTGTATTTTTCTTATCATTAATTCTAACAATCAGGCATAAATCCGTGCAGGTCACACGTGTGCCAACATGCAAAAAGGCTGGATATAGCGATCTCTTGTCTACCTATGCATGGAATTTGACAGTCTGGATCATGGTGATGACTATGAAATGGTTCAGCCTGTCTATCAGATATGTTTTCTTGGCTTTACTCTTTTTGAGGATCATCCCGAGTTTGGCTCATGCTATCAGATGAAGACATCAGATATGGCATTGACAGATGGGTAAAACTCTTTAAATCAAAACATGGGAGTAGCTTCAGATGGTAGCTCAGGATAACGAATATATGACTTCTGCCGTAAAATCTATGTACCGTTCCAATGAAGATCACAATGTCATCAAGATTGCAAGGGAGCGCGAGGAATTCCTTCGTTCACAGGCTTACAAGAATAGAAAGCTTGCTTCTCAGACAGAAGAAAATGCTTCTCTATCAAATGAGATAGTTTCTCTAACGAATGAGAATGCTTCTCTATCAAGTGAAAATGCTTCCCTATCGAACGAGAACATATCTCTCGCTGAAGAGATTTCCAGGTTGCGCAGGCTTCTTGAAGATAATGGAATTAGAACTGATAGTTGAACTATGAGATTAAGTAGCGTCGTCCCTGTCATACTCTTTTTGTGTTTGGGACGACGTAATATCATCAGTTTCCTTGTGTTATGACTTCAAACAGCAAATTACGTCGTCCCATATAAACTTTTTTGTCTCTGGGACGACGTAATATCATCAGTTTTCTTATATTATGACTTCAAACAACAAATTACGTCGTCCCAGCAAAGTTCGTTTCTTTTCCGGGACGACGCCATGATCGCAATTTTCTGTTTTTGCTGTAAGAATTCCAGGCTAAAGATTCATATAGAATTCACCTTAAGCGGTTCCAGCCTCTTATGAAGCTTTCTTATCAGTTACTTTGTCATCCATGCCCAATTCAAATAATCCAATAAGGCACTGTGTTAAGATAGTCAGCGTGTTACACTCTGGCTGGCTTTCTTAGTATAAGAGATTTTAAGCTTAGTATTCTCCTTAGTCGGATTCGGGTAGAACGGTGTTACAATTCTCATATTTGCGTGCTCTAGATCTGAAGGTCCCGAAGAATAATATGCAAAAATACCTCCCCACCAGGCTCCAGTGCTCATACCTCTAATTGTCAAATTGATTGTCTTTGTCTTATTTGCAGGAATCTTGTCAGTTACCAGATTATCATCTGTCCAAATGCTGCCCGAATACAAATCCGCATGATAGGTATCAACCAACTTCCCTTTTTGGTAGAACTTAACCTGTGACTTCAACTTGTCATCAATATATCCCTTCATGAGACCCATGGGAGACTTGGTTTTATTGGTGACCTTGATTTTTATGTTCAGTATCGCGCCAGCTTCATAAGTTCTGTCCACGATTCTTGCATAAGCTGCAAACACACGTTTAGGAGAAGACCATTTGCTGTAGGTTTTACCTTTAACAGCACGAACTCTGTACTGATAATCACCTGTTGCCTTCTTCACAATAGATGTCTTTGAGGTTGTTGCCCATAACTTATATTTGCCCCATTTGCCGGTTTTCGGATTCATTACGCGGCGCTGAATCTGATATTTCTTAGCACCGGTAACCTTGTTCCACTCTAAAGAAACACTGTCATACAGATACTGGGCCTTCTTAATTGTAGGCTTAGCATTCTTTATTGAAGCGGCATTTGCAGTTATTGGCGTCATGAAGAAAAATGCCACTACAAACATTACGAGAAAAAACGACGTCCATATCCTTTTTCTATTCATTGCGTTCACCTCCATGTAAAAAAACTGACAAAAATCTTTATTTAATCCTACTAATATGATACCAAAAATAGCCCTGTTTTCCTGTAAAGATTTACTATCAGATTCTTAAAAGTTTCTATATTATTTTTGAATTTTCTCTTAAATGTTAATTGCCCGGAGCGTCATGTAGATGTCATGATCATTACTTCATTGCTGTCATGTGAAACAGACGATATAGCCCAACACGGCTCTTTGTCCCTGAAGTTTGACACCCAAAATCGCTGAAGCCCAGTAATGGGTTGTTTTTCCGTAATGCCGTATTGTGGCATGATAGAACTAGATATTGGGGAGGGTCTTAAGGTGAGATTAAACAAAGTCAAATCTAAAAATGCTGTTTCTTATTACATCATCAGATCGGTCAGAAGGGACGGTAAGAACTCATCAGAAATAGTCAAAAAGCTTGGCACTGAAAAATCCATCAAAGAAACATACGGCGTGGATGATGTAGATGCATGGGCTAAAGAGCAGCTTCGCATCATGAATGAAGAAGAAGCTGCTTCTGACCACAAAGTGTTGATTCCACTATCCACTGACAGGATTGTAGACACGAATGTACGGCTCTCATTCAATGCCGGTTACCTCTTCCTGCAGCAGATATATTACCAGCTTGGTCTGCCTTCCATCTGCAGGAAGATAAAGAAAGAGAATTCTTTCGAGTATGATCTCGATAACATACTCTCAAGACTTATTTATGGAAGAATACTCTTCCCATCATCAAAGTTCTCCTGTTATGAGCAGTCTCAAAAACTCATTGAGGAGCCTCAGTTTGACCTCCACCAGGTTTATCGTGCCCTCACCACGCTCTCTAAAAACTCAGACATGATACAGGCAGAGCTTTATAAGCGGTCAAAGAAACTTGTGAAAAGAAATACCGGTGTCCTCTTCTATGACTGCACGAACTACT
>CAMNEA010000027.1 GCA_946536145.1 uncultured Butyrivibrio sp. | reverse complement strand
GTGATCTTTCCTGATTCCTCGGAGATTTTCTCTGCGAGAGCGCCGGTCTGGGCATCTGTCTTATCGGAGAGACTTTTTGACTCACTCTCTATCTTCTCCTTAAGTGAAGCGCTTGTCTCATCCATCTTCTCAGTGATTTTTCCTGATTCCTCGGAGATTTTCTCTTTAACTGCGCCGGCCTTTTCATCTATCCTGCCTGCAAGATTCCCTGACTCATTTTCGATTCTTTCAGAGATATTTTCTGCGTCCTCTGAGATTTTCTCTGTGAGAGTGCCTGTCTGTTCATCTGTCTTTCTATTGACAGTTTCAGACAGTGAGTTAGCCTTCTCCCCGATCTCATCAGAGAGGGCACTTTTCGTTTCTTCAACCTTTTCGCCAAGACTTATGCTGTCCTGTTCCAGCTCCTTTTTCACTTCCGCGTTCTTTTCTGTCAATGACTTCTCGATATCATTATTCCCGCTTGTCAAAAGCTCCTTGATGTCATCGAGCAGGTTCTGCGTAGTGCTGCTGGCGTCACCGGACTTTTTTCTGATGTCATCAAGTTCTGCAGAAATACCTTCAAATCTCTCATTGATCTTCTTTTCTGAATCTATGCCATCCTTTTCAATTTTCTTTTTCAGATCATCTATATCCGTCTTGGCATCAAAGATCGAATTGTGGAGGTCTCCAAGTTCTTTACCAAGGCCTGATACCTTGTCGTTTACAGTGTCGGTGATCTTCTCAGTGTTCTTGTCGCTGCGCTCAGCGTTCTCTCCCGTCTTCTTGTAAAATGAATCTACACTGTTCCTGTTCTCCGTGATGGATTTGTCTATTCCATCGAGGTAACTGCTCAGTTCATCGAGCTTCTGAATCGTCTTTTCGCTGTTCTCTTTTTCAGCTTCTTCAAGCTCTTCACGTGCCGTTGCCGTTACCACCGGTGTGCTTACATAGATAAGCCCCCCGCACAGGCACAGTGCTATCACAACTGCGACCGCAACTACAAATGTGTCATGCCTTCTTAGTTTTTTCAAAAGAAGTTTGACTGAATTGTTTTGTTTTGACCATTTTCCCATTTAATTCATACCTTTTCCTTTCTGTCATGCAAGTTTCTGCAGCAGGACAACAAAAGAGAAGGCAATCCTGCCACAAGTTACTAAATAAAAATAGTCTGGAAATCATCGGGAGAAATCCCGTGATGCTAGTCGGAAGAATACCGACAAATGATTATTATACATACAATGGATAAAATTGCAAGCAGAAATTATAATTATTTTGCTTTATTCGATCAGAAGTTAGTATTAAACTTTTAGATATGGTGACAAGTAGTAAAATTACAACAAGGAAGACGACGGAATCTTAAATGAAATCTTTCAGCAAAAACGATCTTTATCTGATAATCGCTTTTCTTGCGGTATTCGCACTTATAACTGTTTTTTTGCAGCTTACCGGAAAAGAAGGCACACAAGTACAGGTCAGTGTGGATGCAAAGGTCATTGCCACATATCCGCTATCCGAGGATATATCTGTAGTGATTGACGGATTTGGAGGCGGCACCAACCGCCTTGAGATAAAAGGCGGCAGCGCTTATCTTACAGACACTTCATGCCCCGATCATCTGTGTGAGAAAATGGGCAAGATCAACTCTGTCGGCCAATCAATAATATGTCTTCCGAACAGGGTTGTCGTTGAGATAACAGGCGACTGCTCTTCTGAATATGATGCTGTTGTGGGGGGATAAATTTGGACAAGACAAGACGCATAGCTTTATATGGTGTTCTCACGGCGCTGGCCCTTATTATGAGCTTTGTGGAATCACAGATCCCGGCCTTTATGGCAGTCCCGGGCATGAAACTCGGACTCACCAATGTGGTCGTACTTTTTGCTCTCTATGCCGACAGTGAAAAGGGAGCCATCATAATAAATGTCGCCCGGATCATTATGGTAGCGCTGCTATTTGGAAATGCCATGTCGTTTTCCTTCTCACTTGCGGGTGGTGCCTTAAGCGGCCTTGTGATGATACTTCTCAAACGCACCAAAAGATTTGGCATCACAGGTGTCAGTACTGCAGGCGCCGTAAGCCACAACATAGGGCAGATACTCGTGGCAATGGTTGTCATGAACACAAGCGCAATTGCCCTCTATCTTCCCTTTCTCTGGGCCAGCGGCATAATAAGCGGGATACTCATCGGAATCATCGGCGGGATAATTGCCAGCAGGATTTCCATAAACTAAAAACAATTAAAAAGTGATGTTACGGATTGCTACGCGCTAAGCTCAGCCACACCCCTAACATCACATTATTTATACAAAGCAAAAATACATATGGCAGTAGAACCTTCAATTATCAAAATGTCCATCGACATCATCAATGGCGTCAACATCATGGATATCACCGGCACCAAAACCGATATTCTGCATACTCACGGTTTTTCTGCGAAGCCTTGCAGACTCTGATGCCTGAAGGATAAAGTCCTTGATCTCTTTGCCGTGCTTGATATTCTTCATGACAATGGTCCTGTCCGTCACGTCAGAAGTGTACAGCACGATGGTAGAGAGTCCTGCAAGTCTCTGCAAGAGCGTACTTGTGATCTCCACATCACTTATCTTGTACATATAGCAGTCATTCTCTCTGACTGTAAGAAATCCCTTAATGATGGTAAAGTCATTTTCTCTTATCTCATACTTTGTAAAGGTCCAGGGGAGCCCAAAGAGAAGCCATCTGCTTCTCTCTGAATACTTAAGATTTCCCTTCGCCTCTTTGGACTCTTCATACTGCTGCGGATTAGCAATTCTTGCCATATCGCACCTCCAATCAATCTACCTTGGGAAGCTTGGAAAGGGCAACCTGAAGCTCCTCATCCGTAGGAATATAATCTGTCATCTCGCGGTCATTGTATTTCTGATAAGCGACCATGTCAAAGTAGCCTGTACCTGTGAGGCCAAATACAATGTTCTTTTCCTCGCCTGTCTCCTTGCATTTAAGAGCCTCGTCGATCGCAACTCTTATCGCATGGCTTGACTCAGGAGCAGGAAGAATACCTTCAACCCTTGCAAACATCTCTGCTGCCTCAAATACTGAAGTCTGCTCAACGCTCCTTGCCTTGATAAGTCCCTGGTCATACAGCTCAGAAACAACAGAGCTCATGCCGTGGTAGCGAAGTCCTCCTGCGTGGTTGGCCGAAGGAATAAAGCCGCTTCCGAGAGTATACATCTTGGCAAGAGGACATACCTTGCCGGTATCACAGAAGTCATAAGCGTACCTGCCTCTTGTAAGGCTGGGGCATGAAGCGGGCTCAACTGCTATGATCTCATAGTTGTTCTCTCCCCTTAATATCTCACCTGCAAAAGGAGAAATAAGTCCACCAAGGTTGGATCCGCCGCCTGCGCAGCCTATTATCATATCTGCCTTGATGCCGTATTTGTCAAGTGCAGCCTTGGTCTCAAGACCTATTACAGACTGATGCAGCAGTACCTGGGAAAGAACCGATCCAAGAACGTAGCGGTAACCCTCCTGAGTAGTTGCAGCCTCTACAGCTTCAGATATAGCGCATCCAAGGCTTCCTGTTGTACCCGGGAACTCCGCATTAATCTTCCTTCCAACCTCTGTCTCCATTGATGGGGAAGGTGTTACCTTGGCTCCATAGGTCCTCATAACCTCGCGTCTGAATGGCTTTTGCTCATAGGAAACCTTGACCATGTAAACCTGACAGTCGAGATCAAAGTATGAACATGCCATTGAGAGGGCTGTTCCCCACTGTCCCGCACCGGTCTCAGTTGTCACACCCTTAAGCCCCTGCTTCTTGGCATAATATGCCTGAGCAATCGCAGAATTGAGCTTGTGGCTTCCGGAGGTGTTATTGCCCTCAAATTTGTAATAGATATGTGCGGGAGTCTGAAGCTTCTCCTCGAGGCAGTACGCCCTTACAAGCGGTGATGGGCGGTACATGCGGTAGAAATTCCTGATCTCCTCAGGTATCTCTATAAACCTCGAAGTATCATCAAGCTCCTGCTCGGCAAGCTCACGGCAGAACACTCCCGAGAGTTCATCAATGGTCATGGGCTTAAGCGTAGCCGGATTTAAAAGAGGTGCCGGTTTCTTCTTCATGTCGCCGCGGACATTGTACCATTTCGTAGGCATCTCAGATTCTTCAAGGTATATCTTATACGGTATTGTGCTCATTTTTCCCTCCATTTATTAAAAAATAATTTCTCAGTCTTTTAAAGAAATCTTTGGCAGGACACGCCCCTCGCTTTGCCGGGACCTGTTCCGATACGATTATTGAATTTCTGAGGAAATCCAATAATTTATGATATCGCGGAAACTTACAGCTCGTCAACGAATATATTATCGGGATGGTCTGTGTGCTCTCCTATAAGCTTCTCCATCCATACCATATTGTACCACCTTCCGAATTTGAAGCCGCACTTATGGAACTCTCCTACCATCGTATATCCCATCTTCTTATGAAATTCGACACTTGCAAAAGTAAGATGTTCATCCTCTTTTTCCGGATATCCTATACATGCATTGAGGTTGAGGATTCCCATGTCCTTAAGCCGTCTCTCCAGCTCATTGTAGAGCATCCTGCCAAGTCCTCTTCTCCTGGCATCCTTGTGGAGATAGATAGACATCTCAACGCACCACTGATATGCCGATCTTGTATGAAATGGAGATGCATAGGCATATCCCAGGATCCTGCGTCTTAAAGCTGCATCCGGTGATCCCTGTTTGCCTGTTTCATTCAGGGTATCCGTTATGTCTTTTCCGCTATCGGTCTCTTCGACCACAAGATACGGAAACTTCTCAAGTACGCCCGATATTCTCCTTTGGAACTCCTCTACCGACGGAGTATCATACTCAAAGGTTATCGCTGTTTCTTTTACATAATAATCATAAATTGAAAGCAGCTCCTGAGCATCACTAGGAGCTGCCATTCTAATACTTAGTTCACTCATCTCTGTGTTCCCACTTCATCCCCTTAGCCATGGTCATTGCCCGAGTCTCTTCCATCAGCATCGGCTTTCCAAAGAAATATCCCTGCGCTCTCTCGCATCCAATCTCCTTGAGGAAATCGAACTGCGCCTGCGTCTCAACGCCTTCACACAAGGGCGCAACATTCATGGCTCTGGCTCCATCCATGATGTAGCTCATAAGTTTTGCTGTTTTGGTGTTGTTCTCAAGGCTTCTCATGAATACCATATCCAGCTTGAGGACATCAAAATTGTATTCAGCCACGGTGTTGAGAGAAGAATATCCAGACCCGAAGTCATCAATCCATACGCTGTATCCGAGTTCCCGCATCTTGTCACATTCACTCTTGATGAAGCCGCCCTGCTGATCCAGCGCGCTCTCGGTAATCTCAATATCGAGGAGATTGCGTGGCATGTCAAATTCTCTTCTCGTACTCTCAATGATTCCAAATATATCACATTGCTCAAAATCAAGTCTTGAAATATTGACCGAAACGGGTACTATATCACGTCCGGCTTCGTGAAGCTCTGCATAGTCCCTGCACACCTGCCTGATAACGTAGGTATCCACAAGATGAATAAGGTGGTACTGCTCAAGAGTACTTATAAAATCGCCGGGTGACAGCATTCCGATATTGGGATCGATCCATCTCACCAAAGCCTCATAGCCGCATATCTCTCCTGTCTTAACCCTTATTACAGGCTGGTAGAATATCTTGATAAAATTATTCTCAAGTGCCACATCAATGTGATCCAGCACATACTGCTGCTTCCTGAGACTCTCGCGAAGCATTTCATCGTAAATGCAGTAGTTGATGTCATGTCTGTGCTTGATAGAGTTGCAGGCCAGCCTTGCATGGTCACAGGCAAGACCGATCTCACTCCTTCTGTCATCCATGTAGTAGATTCCTGCCTTGACCCTGACCTTCTTGTTGATGTCATCAGTCTGCAGCATCTTCCTGTATACATCCTCGACCCTTTTTACAATGCTCTCCCTGTCACCTGTTGCGCATACAACAAAATGATCATCGGAAAACCTCGATACAATGCCTCCTATGCCGAATGACTTCAGGATAGCCTTCGAAAGATCGCACAAAAGCTCATCTCCGAGACTAAATCCGTGTTTCTCGTTAAAGAGTTTAAAGTTGGGGATGTCAAAATGAATGATCGATATCAGCTCCCTGCGGCTCTCTACAGATCCAAGGAATATCTGCGCCTTCTGATAGAAACTGGACATATTGAGCAGCCCTGTCAGTTCATCCGTCTCCCTGTTGGATGAAAGGATCTCTGCCTCCGCAAAGGAATTGCGGTTCTTGTTATAGTATTCATTCTGATCCACATCTACCAGATAAACATAGTAGAAGCTCTTACCATCCGATCTGTGAAGGATATGTCCAAAATCCTCTACATACCTCTCCACTCCCTGTCTGGTTATGATCCTGTATCTCACATAATCATGTTTCTTCTCACCAAAAAGAGTCTGGGCCTGGATCTGATTGACTATCCTGTTGTAGTCATCAGGGTGGACCATGCCCTTGAAAGTACCGCCCGTCAGCTCAATAAATTCCCCCATATTCTCACATCCGTAGAGCGCGAGAACATTCGGACCGGCATAGAACACACTCTCATGGCCGGTTGCCTCGTAAATGAAAAAACCTCCCGGAAGACCTAGCGGAATAACGCCATTGCTGCCTGCATCTAAGAACTTTTTTTCCATACCCTCACCTCACTAAACCCCAGCTTAAGAAAGCAATTTCCTGTGATATAAAAATAATAAGGTCAAAACGCCCAAGTTGCAAGCGTTTTGACCTTATTTTAGCGGAAGTTTGCGGGCAATTAGTCAGTTATGAGTCAATGAGTCAATGGGGACGTTACAGTTTGACTCGCTTCTTCGAAGTGAGTCAAACTGTAACGTCCCCATTGACTATAACTGAAACGTCCCCATTGACTCATTGACTCATAACTAACTCACATCATCTTTAGCTCAGATGCCAGATATCCCTGTCGTACTCCGCAATAGTTCTGTCTGATGAGAAGTATCCTGCTTTTGCAATGTTAGTAAGCATCATCTTCTTCCACTTCTCTCTGTCCTCGTAGTCTGCAAATATCTCATCCTTCTTGGCGATGTAATCCTCGAGATCCATGAGGGTCATGAACCAGTCCTTATTGAGAAGTTCCTTGTAGAGTCTTTGCAGATTCTCTTTGTGTCCGACCTTGAGGCATTGTTTGCTGACAATAAAATCGACAGCTTCTTTTATAACAGGACTCTTTTTGTAGTAGTCTTTTGACACATAATCTGCCTTTTTGTAGTGCTCGATTACCTCATCAGCACTGATTCCAAATATATAGATATTGTCATCGCCGACAAGCTCGTGGATCTCGACATTGGCTCCGTCATCCGTTCCAAGTGTCACAGCTCCGTTTAACATGAACTTCATGTTGCTGGTTCCCGAAGCTTCTTTTGACGCAAGAGAAATCTGTTCCGAAACATCACAGGCAGGAATGAGTTTCTCAGCATAACTTACGTTGTAATTCTCAACCATTATCACCTTCATGTACTTATTTACATCGGGATCATTGTTGATGATCTCCTCAAGCACAAGAAGAAGATGGATGATATCCTTGGCGATGACATAGGCAGGGGCTGCCTTGGCGCCAAATATAAATGTGAGCGGTCTGACCGGTTTCTTGCCACCCTTTATCTCGAGGTACTTGTGGATGATATAGAGGGCATTCATCTGCTGCCTCTTGTACTCATGAAGTCTCTTTACCTGTATGTCAAAGATAGACTCGGGATCAACTTCAACATTCTCATGCTTCTTGAGATATGCTGCGAGTTCTTTCTTCTTGGTCATCTTGATATCGGCAAGTCTGTCAAGCACAGCCTCATCGTCGATATGGTCAAGGAGTTTCTCGAGCTTGTTGGCATCCTTCTTGTAGCCGTCTCCGATGGTCTCCGAGAGGAAATCAGAGAGCGGATGGTTGCAGGAAAGGAGCCATCTTCTGAAGGTTATGCCATTGGTCTTATTGTTGAACTTCTCAGGATAGATCTTGTAGAAGTCATTGAGCTCACTGTTCTTAAGTATCTCAGTGTGTATGGCAGCGACACCGTTTATCGAGAATCCGTAGTGAATGTCGATAAATGCCATGTGAACCTTCTTCTGCTTGTCAATGATCTGGATCTTGGGGTTCTTGTACTTAGCCCTGATCCTCTTGTCGAGTTCCCTGATATAAGGAACGAGCTGCGGTACAACCTTCTCAAGGTACTCAAGAGGCCATGTCTCTAGGGCTTCAGCCAGGATCGTGTGATTGGTATAAGCGCATGTTCTGCTGACTACATTTATCGCTTCATCCATTGAAAAAGCTTTCTCCTCAACGAGGATCCTTACAAGCTCCGGGATGATCATAGTGGGATGCGTATCATTTATCTGGATAACAGCGTGCTTGTAGAGCTCATGAAGATCGTACTGACGCTCCTTCTGCTCCCTCAGTATAAGCTGCGCCGCGTTGGCAACCAGGAAATACTCCTGATAGATCCTAAGGAGATTGCCCGCTTCATCAGAGTCATCCGGATAGAGGAAAAGAGTCAGATTCTTGTCCACTTTGGTCTTGTCAAAGTCGATTCCTTTCTTGACAAGGCTCTCGTCGACTGACTCTATATCAAAGAGACGGAGCTTGTTGACTCCTGTGTCATAACCTACGATGCTCATGTTGTAGAGGCGCGATACAACCTTTTCTTTGCCAAAAGACACTTCAAAGGTAGTATCTGTCTTCTCAAGCCAGGACTGCTCTTCGATCCAGTCGTTCTTCTCAGCATTCTGCAGGTGATCCTTGAACACCTGCTTAAAGAGTCCAAAGTGGTAATTGAGACCGATTCCTTCTCCGGCAAGTCCAAGAGTTGCAATTGAGTCAAGGAAGCATGCCGCAAGCCTTCCAAGTCCACCGTTTCCGAGTGATGGCTCGGGCTCGCACTCTTCAATCTCGGCAAGGCTCTTGCCGTTGGCCTCAAGGATAGCCTTGACCCTGTCGTATACCCGAAGATTTATCAGATTATTGGAAAGAAGCTTGCCGATGAGGAACTCCATTGAAATATAGTAGACCTTCTTCTCACCGTTATATACTTCCGCAACATCCATAAGGCGTGTTGTCATCTCAAGAAGTACATAGTAAGTCTCGTGATTGGTCAGCTCCTTAAGGCTCTTGCCGAACTTATCCTGCGAGATCTCCTCGAGCTGGTTCTCAAGATTTGTGACCAGTACGTCACGCTGCATGTTTGTGTGTTTGGACATTTAACTACCTCCGTTCTTATACTGTTTCATTTAACTTTACAAAAACAAGTGATCATTTCCGCCTCTGTGGAAAACGTTTTCTATTATCAACACATATACATTACCACAAGAAAACGTTTTCCGCAACCCCCACTTAAAAACTTACTCTAAGTGGAGGTAAGACTTTTGCCCCTTACATCATACTGTGAGTCGACCGACAAAAGTATGTCTGCCCAGACCCTGGCTGTACACTTTTGTCGGGCAGCTCATATGATTATATCTTCATATCTGATGCGGACCAGGGTGTGAGGCATCAGGACCCTTCGTCCCTCTTGTCCCTGCATCAGGCGTCCCAGCTCCTCAACAGCCTCCTCCGAGATCTTAACGAAATCCTGTCTGACCGTATTCATCTGCTTGCCGACATATCCCATAAGGATAATGCCGTCAAACCCGCAGACCGGTCTGAAAATATCCATATCGATCAGAGCCTTCATCGCCCCTATCGCCATTAGGTCTGATGCGCACACCACACAGTCATTGCTTTTGGCATAGCGCATGGTTATCTCTCTTGCCCTAAGCTCAGAGAAATGCCCTTTTCTTACTGTGAGCTTAAGCTTTTCCTCTGCGCAAAGCTCTCTAATCCCTTCAAGCCTTTCCGCCGTCACATATCCGTCGTCCTCCCCGGCTATGTAGAGGATCTTTTTGCACTTGTTTTCCTGTATTGTCTTCCGGGCTATGTCTATCTGCGCCTTCTTGTGGTCGATGCTTACGGACGAGGTTGTCCTGTTCACCATTGGAGCATCTATCACAACCATCTTGAAATTACCGCTGTCGATAAGCTTTTTCACAATCTTGTCCCTGGTTGTCATTCCATAGACAATAATGCCCTTTATCCCCTGGGACTCAAAATAGTTTGTGACCTCTGCCGCAGTCATATCCTCTATCATCGAAGTAAATACGGTTATGACATCAAGCTGCAGCTCTTTTGCCCGCTGCACCGCTCCTGTTATATACTGCATGCTGATCTCATCGCTCGCCTGCGTGCTCAGATTGAGCCTTATCAGAAGCGCCACTCTTCCCGTTTTCTTGGATGAGAGGCTGGCAGCCATGGCATTGGGAACAAAGCCAAGCTGGTCAACCACATCCATGACCTTCTTCCTGGTCTTTTCACTTACATTGGGATAATTGTTGAGCACTTTGGAAACTGTGGAGATAGCCACTCCTGCTTCCTTTGCTACATCTTTTATTGATACCATTATTCCTCCGGTTCTTACGGAAATCGTTTTCCATTAATACTTTGAGTATAATTCCTCATTACTTTTTTGTCTATAGCTGCCACTGCCACATTGGGTGTATTAGTGGTAAAATATATATTAACTAACGGTATGAAGTAAAGGTTATTTACATGAAAAATATATTCAGAAAACTATCAATAATATTCCTTACAGCTGTACTTGTCTTTACAGGCTGCGGTCAGGCTGCAGGAGGCAGTGCTCCCGCGCAGGAGAGCGCGCCAAAAGAAGATACCTTTGTGCCCCGCGCAGATGACGGCAGGACGGTTGTCGGGATCTCCATGCCCGACAGGCTGCTTGAGCGCTGGAACAGGGACGGCTACTTTCTTAAAGAACAGTTTGAGCGCTCCGGGTTTGAAGTGATGCTGGAGTACGCCAACAATCTTATAGACACACAGATTTCTAATCTTAGGGATATGATAAATGGCGGGGCTGATCTTCTGGTTGTAACTGCCGTCGACGGCGCAGCGATTTCAGGTATCCTTGAAGAGGCACACAGAAACGGTGTCAGGATCATCGCCTACGACAGGCTTATCATGAATACTGACTGTGTGGACTACTACGTTTCTTTTGACAACTACCAGGTGGGGGTTTTGCAGGCGGAATATATCATCAAGGCCCTTCGGCTTAAATCTTCAAGAAATGTCAGAAATATAGAATTTGTCACCGGCGATCCGGTTGACAACAATGCCAGATATTTTTATCAGGGTGCCTTTGACACGCTCAAACCCTATATTGACTCCGGAAGGCTGTGCGTGCCTTCAGGTCAGAAAGGTTTCTACGAAACTGCCACGGCACAGTGGTCCACAGACATTGCGCAGCAGAGAGTACAGATCATACTTAATTCTTATTATCCTGAAGGTACTCGGCTTGATGCGCTGCTCTGCGCCAACGACTCAACCGCACTTGGAGCTGCCAGGGCAGTCATCTCAGATTATCCCGGTCTCAACAAAGTGGTCATTACGGGACAGGATGCAGATATTGCCAATATCTATAACATACTAAACGGCGAGCAGAGCATGACTGTTTACAAGCACCTCAAGCGGGAGTCGGTCGTGACCGTTTCTTTGGGAAAAGACATACTGGAGGGGAACACCCCCGGTGAGAATCTCATTGAGAGAGCCGGCTGGGCTTTTGACTGCTCCTACAATACTACCGACTACAACAATGGCAACAAGGTGGTTCCGTCTTTCCTTCTCCACCCCATTGCCATCACAGCCGAAAATATTGAAAAAGAACTTTTTGAAACAGGATACTATGGACGCAACGCATCAGGACTTATCTATGCTGCCAAATAAGGTATATCCGTTTCTTCCGTTTTCCTTAGTCACATAAAGTGCCCTGTCCGCGCACTCCATTACAATCTGCCTGTTATCCGTATCCACAGGGAACATGGCACATCCGATACTCACTGTAAGTTTGATATCTCCGGCAGAGGTCTTAAAGCTCTTCTTGCTGCCGGAGATGATTTCTTTACAGATTTTCACGGCCTTTTCTTCAGACGGCGCCAGGAACAGTCCGCAGAATTCATCTCCGCCGAGCCTTGCAAACGTAATATCATTTTTGCTAAATTTCTTTAACCTTTCCCCGACTCCGACGATGATCTCATCTCCTACCTTGTGCCCATACGTATCATTGATGTCTTTGAAATGATCCACATCCATCATGATGATCCCATAGGGGAATGAGAGGTTGATCACCTGATTCATATCCTCAATGAGTTTCTTCCTGTTGGGCATCTGGGTGAGGAAATCGGTCCTTACCGCTTTCTTTCTGTGGTAATTGGAAATGTAGAGCAGGAGGATGATAACGATCATCAAAAGTATGATTACAATCGCAAGGTTGCTTATGAGCCTGTTATTCCTGTAAAACCTTGCCAGGTTGTCGTGTTCATTGATGACGACCGTCCCCGACGGAAGCTGGGAATACTTTATTCCGAATCTGTCCATGCTGCCCTGTTCAAAGAACGCCGTTGTCACCGCCGAGGTCATGAGCGGCATTTCATCAGCATCCTCACCCTGCAGTATCCTCTTTGCAGCCTCACCCGTTATCCTGCCCGCATCATTGTAGGAATAAGAAATACCTCCCAAAACGCCATGCCCTATATCGGAAGACGCAAGTCTGAATATCGGAATGTCAGGTGCATATTCAGACAGAAAGGCCGCGGCGCTTTTCATGGAATAGCTGTTTTTATCTCCATCCAGAGTGAAGTCCAGAAACAGGATAAGATCATTCTCTCCCAGTGATCCAAGAAGGTCCTTCAGCCCGCCTGCCGTGTAGTATGATGTGTTGATGATGGTGCTTGAAAGCTCCGGGTGCTGCTCCTTAAACTTCATAAACTCGACATAATCGCCCTGACCGGCAACCGAGGAATCCAGCACGACGTTGATATGATTCCGACTCGGGAAAAGATTCTTCATCAGCTCATAGTTGCCTTCGAAATCGGGTGTTTCCGCAATGCCTGTCGTATTGTTCATTGCAAAAGCCGTGGTCGCTTCAGTTGTGCTGTTTATGCCCATAAAGACCATCGGCACATCAGGGAAGAGAACGCTCCTGTTGTTTATCGCATACCGAAGAGCCGGATCATCAGCCACCACCAGAAGATCGTAGTCCCCCACGGTAAAGACCTTGTGGCGAAGGTACCTGTCGAAGTTCATGATATCCGTGCTGCTGTAGTACTTGTCAGCATCCATGAACTCGTAGCTGATATCCACATTAATGCCCTCCAGCCCCTTTTCAAACCCATCAAGCTGTTCAGGAACTGCAGCATTTGAATACTCGTAGGAGGAAAGAAAAAGAATCCGGTACTGGCGCTCCAAATCATTCTCTGCCCTCACCTTAACAGGCGCAAGGCACAGAACCGCCATCAGAATATATGAAATTAAAATACAAAGCCGCATACTTCTCATAGTATAATTCTAAACTTTTTATCGTAAGTCATCAAATTAAATAATAATGAACTGCTAATACTCAGGTTTCACATAGGCATCTATTTTTTTCAGTTCAAAATCCTTTATCCTTACTCCGTCATAGGAATGTTCCACTGTAAAAAGCGCCTCACCTCCGGTCTTTGTCTCCTCCGTCTGTCCCTGGTATGCCCTGAAATTTCCAAGGGAGTAATAGATGAGCATATCCCCTCCGTCAGGTCTTTTCATCATCTCTGTTTCCTGCAGCACATGGGGATGTGTCCCAATGACTGCGTCAGCCCCGCCCTCGGCAAAGAGCTGCGCCATGTGCTTTTGGTCTGAGGTAACATCACTCTCATACTCATTTCCCCAGTGGACAAAGACTATGACGAAGTCAGCCTCAGCTCTTGCGCTCCTTAGATCTCTTACCAGCGTTTCCTCCTCGCTGCTGTTTCGCGGCAGATAGTGGACAGCGAAGGGATAATCTTTGGAGATGTCCATCTCTCCCGTTCCATAGGTGTAGTCAAAGAGCGCAAAAGATATTCCGTTTTTCGTCAATATCTCGTAAGGCCTAAACGCACTCTCGTCTCCGCTTTGTACCCCCAGGCAGATGATACCTTTGTCACGGTAAAATTTCGTTGTGACGTTTATACCGTAAATGCCTCTGTCCAAAGCATGATTGCCGGCACAGGATGCTATGTCAAAGCCTGCTATGGCAATTGCCTCTCCGACTGCGACAGGAGATCCAAACATAGGATATCCGCTCACTGCCGACGCCTTGTCCACAAGCATGGTTTCCTGCTGAAAGGCAGCAATATCGACGCTTTGAATATCCTCATAAAACGGTTCATAGAGAAAGTCATAGCAGCCGTTCATCTTCCTGTCAGCGTATTCGTATATCTGACTGTGGATGATATTGTCGCCAAAGACCGCAAAGGATACGTCGCTGTCTATTGTCTTTAGCCCAAAGGACTCCCATCTCCAGACGGCGCAGTTTCCATTTACATCCTCAGTGAGAATGAGGCTGTCATTCTTTTCCATAAGCTTCATCCTTGCTATCTCTCTGCCAATCTCCGAGGCGCCCCATCTGTTTCTGATGCTTCCGCTCTCAGATACTGAGTAGATAAAGACATGCTGGGAAAAAGTAATCTCATCGCGCTCCACCCAGAACGGTCTGTGTTTGCCGTATTTTCCGATTTTCCACAAAAGAAGAATGATCTCTTTTTCCCCGTCCCTGTCAAGGTCTGTTGAAAAGGCATCCTGTACAAGGAAGCCGGTATCGCTCTTGTAGGTTGTTTTGCCTTTACCGTTTATTATTCTGAATCTCTTTTTTGTGAGAACTCCATCAATACCTTCATAGATCACAAAGCGCTTTTCCTGCCAGGCTCCCTTTGGTCTTGGAAGATACCAAAAAACCGCTGCGGCGCAGCAAATGGCTGCCGCCACAAAAATCAGTGGCAGCAGCCATCTTCTATTGTCTTTGGAAAAGAGATTTCTCATTACCTGTTTCCTATGCGATAGCTCTGTGTCCAGTCAGGCTGAACCGGCTTATTCTCATTTTCAATCCACTCCCAGTTTTCATTGAGATGGCCGCCCTCAAGTCTTTCGCGCCACTCGGCATCAGTAAGTCTGTCCGATATGTCAGTCTCAAACTGATAGAAGCTGTAGGCTGATCCCCTGCCCACATGGAGCTCACCATCAATCGGGAATATCACGTAGATGTAATTGGCAGGACCTGTTCCTACTTCAAGAACTGTTCCGTTGGGATCGGTTGCGATATCTGCGATAACCGGGCAGGGTGCCTGATAACTGTACGCAAGATCTTCTACACCATTGTCCATAGCTTCACGCCAGAAATGCTCGAGGTCTCCGCCATATTCTCTGATAAAATCATATTCTTCATCTGATAAGGTCTCTTCCTTGAGCTCTTTTTCAGAAATTGTAAGAAGACGCCTTCCTATCTCTGAGAGTCTGTCCAGATCCTTTTCGGCATCATCTGATAGCATCCCGTAAGACTTAAGTCCATCCCTTGTCGTATCCGAGAGGAAGATAAATCTGCTGTAAACTACGGGTTCAGGCTGAACATATCCCCTGTCGTCAATGATCTCACCATCATCGCCGTCGCCCATCTCTGCCATTACCTGCTTGGCGTAGAGGATTGTGTCATGTTTAAGCTCTGCATAAGAGCCTGCAAACGTCTCAAGGTTCTTTTTTGACCACTCATCCGACTGCATGAAGGATGGATATCCCTCGCCCTTCTTTTCAAACATGGGTCTTAAGGTATTGAGCCACCCTGAATATAAACTTGCATTCCAAATCGCCGGGTCATCGGCGGTATAAATCTCCTTAAGCAGAGTCATGTTGTCAGTATATCCCTCGAAGCCCGTAGCTCCGCTCTCGTCAAGAATCTTCATGGCATCTTCCGATCCAAGTGTTGCGGCTACGTCAAGAGTATCGGGAAGAAATCTCTTTTCACCCGCGCCGTTGTCCTTGACCGCGCTGTAGACAAGCCTCTGCATGATAGCGGCATCAATGGTGAATCTCTGCCCCATGAATCTGAAGGAAGGCTTAACCGGATCATCCCCATCTTCAACAGGAATTGAATTAACCTTCGGCCCCCTGATAGAGGAGACAGATGCCATAAATGACTTCAGTGCGCCGCTGTCACCGGTAAGGTCAGCTTCTGCAGGCACCTTGCCGTAGCATTCACTTATCAGCGGCATGAAATCAGGATACCCGGCATCGTCGGATTTACCCGCAAAGAATGCGGTTATCTTGTAGATTGCTTCCCAGCTCTCCTTACCTGCCCTGTCAATTGCCAGATTCATTAAAATGGCGCTCTTGACAGTCTCTTCTGCGTCAGTAGAATATGGAATCCTTCCATACCACATCATTGCGCGGAAATACTTCTCAAGCTCCTCATCACCCTCATAGTATCCCCTTGGCTTGTACTGTGAATAATCCTCATACTCGCCACTGATGGCACAGGTGTCTATGCCCTCAGCTGCCATTATCTTTTTCATCTCACTGCTGACAATCTCGGCAAAAGAGCTGTCAGTTACGGGATAATCAACTGTATCATCCTGAAGAATGCTTCCAATATAAAAGAATGCCAGATTTCGAAGCGCTGCTTTTTCCCAGTCACTGCCCATAAGCTGCTTATACTGGTTTTTTGACTCTTCAAGCATCTTGCGGCTCAGGCTCTTTAGTTCTTCCGAAATGTACTCTTTCTCCGTAGTCTTCATCAGATAAGCGAAGTAAAGATGATATGTGTGCATCAGAGAATCCACTGTGACAAAACTCGGAAACTGGCTGTACCTGTTTCCCTCATAGACATCAAAGAATTCGCTGTCACCATACCCCCCTTGAACGGCAAACAGATTTTTAGCAAGGGCTTTTCTAAGCTCAATTCCATTTTCATAATCGCTGTCTTCATCAAGCGCAAAGGTAAATTTGAACCTGTCGGGGACATAAACATCAGAGAAGTCCTCCGAAACCGTGTACGACTTAACACAAGGGACAAGATCCTCGTCATAATATATTACTTCTTTGGTTCCAAGAAGCGAGTCTGCAGACAGCTCTATCCCGTCGCTCCCATCATCTTCGCTGCCACTGTCACTCTCTGCGCCGGTGTCCTTCGTACTTTCACTGTCGCTTTTTGCCTGTTCGCCGTCCTGATCTTCCCCGGATTCCTGCGCCCCGTTATCTGCACTGCTGCCATCAGAATTCCGCGCGGATGTACTCTCTTCCTGCGAAGAAGCGGCCTGCTCTTTTCCCTGGGACGTCTCTGTGGATACGTCATCACCTGAACTGATCGTACTGCTGCCGCACCCTCCGGCAAAGGCTGATATTGACATCATAGATACCGCCAACACTACTGCTACAACTTTCTTTTTCATAACCTGTCTCTCCTTTTTTATTAGTGGGCAATAGTTTTATAGCTTCTGAACAGTTCTAACAGTTTGCCGGTGTTTTCATCGATATAAGCCTGATTGCCATCTTTTCCGGCCATCTCCAGAGATTCTGCAAGCTTCGAAAGTTCTCTTGCGCCGATGATCCTCGATGTGCTCTTAAGGGCATGTACCTTGATAGTATAAAAAGATATATCTTTCCTTCTATATGCATCTTCGATCTCATCTGACTTACTGTCTATAGTGTCATAAAAAGTATTGAGGAACTTTTTAAAGGCATCCATGCTTCCGCAGTACTTAAGGCCGTCTTCTATAGTAATTCCGTCGATATCAAAGATGTCTTCTTCCTTAAGATTTACAGGAACATCAGGCGTATCCTTCGCCCCTTCGAAAGACTCCTTGGCCTTACTTAAATTCTGATCGGCCGATGTGTCAGTATCAGAAGATGTTTCTTTATCCGAAGACAAGTCCTCATCAAAAAATGCACCCAGAGAGTAGTCTTTCTCACCCTTAATAAGATACTGAAGTCCAAAGGAGCCCTCTCCGCAGTTGGCTGCAACGCCGGCAGATGTCCGCAGGAAAATAACGTGTTCAAACAGTGCTCTCTCCCTGATCCACTCCTCAATCCACAAGAGATCTTCCTCCTCCATACCGACGTATGGAACAATAAGGAGCGATGGATCAGGTGCCATTTTTCCTTTAAAAGCATGCTCAAGATACCGCTCGTAGCACCTTTTCACATTGCCAAAAAACAGCCGTCCCACTTCTATATTATCATTTCGCAGCCTAAGAACCGGATGCAGCCAGAGAATATTCATAATTCTGTTGATCATAGGATTAAGCCTTCCCTGCCTTGTTATGATATCGGTGCTCTTGGTTATGAAGCTGCAGTGTATCCTCTTTTTGGCGCTCTCAAGTTCTGCCACTATTTTTTCGGCAGGCATATTCTGGCGGGCAAGGCGTACCGCAATGAGAGCAAGTATTCCGCATGCACTAGAGAGCGTCTCAGAATTAACCACCGACACATTTCCAAAACTCTTGGAAGCCTTAACAGCCCTGTCATACTCCTCACTGATCCTGCTGGAAAATGTGATGTAAATGAGGTGATGAGCCTTTTCAAGTTCCTTAGCAAAAAACTTCACATAGCTCTCCGTTGTCGGAGGCTCAGTGCTTACTATCTTATCCTTGTCCTTCATATACCTGACAAGTTCTTCAGCATCTATATCGACATTGTCATAAAAGACGCCTTCATTGGTAAATACCCTGCAGGGGATGATGCTTATACCAAGCTTATCGGCAAGATGCGGCGGCAGATCGCTGACGCTGTTGGCAGCAACCACCACGGCCTTCTTTCTGGAATATCTTCCCGCAGTATTTCTGAACGCGTCTGCCATCACAAGGTTCGGGCTGCTCACAATCTTGTCCTTTGGAAGATGCAAAAGAAGCATATCCTCCAGTTCATGTCCCGAGACAGGTTTTACCAGGTAGCCGTCAAAACCTGTACTGTTGCTAAGCTGGACCACTTCGCTTCCGGCATTGGCTGTAAAAGCAATGATTGGTACATTAAGATTCATTCCGCCCTTTTGGCTGCGGATCTTCTCAAAGCACTCAGCTCCATCCATCTCAGGCATCAGATGATCCATCAGGATAACATCGTAGCGGTTGCGAAGCGTAAGTCCAAGTGCCTCCTGTCCGGAAGATGCCAGATCCACTGTCATATCCGTGCCCTCGAGAAGTTTCTTTTCCACCTCCAGATTCATCTCATTGTCATCTACTATGAGTATCCTTGCACCCGGTGCCGTAAATAAATGCTCAAATCTCTCAGCCGCGGACATATCGCCAAGGCTTGAGACGTTGAAATTGCCTATCAGATTTTTGGAGGAAACGCCCTGCTTTAGTGACACCTCAAAAGATGTCCCCTGGGAGTAGACACTGTTTACCCTTATCTTACCGTCCATAAGATCAATAAGCTGTTTTACTATGGAAAGGCCAAGACCAGTCCCTTCTATATGGCGGATCTTACCCTCATCCACACGTCTGAAGATATCAAAAAGATGTGGCAGTGACTCAGCCTTTATGCCGATGCCGGTGTCGGAAACAGTTATAGTCAGCTGAACATCTCCGTTTTCAAGGTACTCGCACTCCATATGAAGGCTTACAGATCCCTGTCTGGTGTACTTGACCGCATTATTCAGAAGATTTATCAGTACCTGCTTTATCCTGACCTCATCACCATAGAGTGTCGCCGGAACATTCGGATCTACGTCAACGTTGAACTGAAGTCCCTTTCTCTCTGCCTTTAGCCAGATGATATTGACTATCTCCGAAAGAAGTGACGCTACGCTGTAGTCCGCCGGGATGATCTCCATCTTGCCGGCCTCGATCTTGCTCACATCGAGGATGTCGTTTATCAGGGACAAAAGGAGCTTACCTGCCCCCTGGATATTCATCGCATCCTTTCGGATCTCATCCGATGCGTCCTGCTGCCTTAATATGATCTCATTATAGCCAAGTATAGTCGTAATAGGTGTCCTGATCTCATGGCTCATGCTGGAAAAGAAGCGGCTCTGCGCCTTATTCATCGCTTCAAGTTCTTCTGTCTTCTCATTGGAGAGCCTTACTTCCCTCTGGTAGAGTCTTGTCTGGAAGGCCGTTACCACCGCCAGTACAGAAGATACGATTATAAGCGCCACATAGGTGTCAAAATATCTGTCCGGCCTGTCAAACTCAACTAAATATTCCGGATGGTAGTACGAAACGATCCAGCATACCAGCATGATGATCGCGCTTGATAAACACATGACTCTCCTTGTCATGCCATCCAATATCAGTACCATATAGTAGCCGCCCAGGATGATCCATATGGGAGTACCTCCGGAAGCTCCGCCGTTGGTAAAATACATCACAGGGAGGAATATCATGGACAGTATCCCCGCAAGAATAATCCTCGCCTGTTTTATCTTTTTCCTTTTGTAGACATAAACCACATAAAGAGTAAAGAATATCGCCCCAAGCATTGTTGCAATTGTCGCCACGGGCGGCTCTTTCATTATCATTCCGCAGGGTATCGCCAGGTACAGGGCAATGACCATGGAGATTGAAAACACCATAAAGGATCTGTCAGCGATATTGATGTTTGAATCGTTGAGGTATGCAAATAACTGTCTTTTATACCGTTCCAAATACTTCATGCCTTGCTCCTCCCTTCTCTGCGTTTTACCGCCCCGGGAAGGACGCTCTTCATAACATGCTCAAAATCAGCCATATCTATGGGTTTTGCAATAAAGCCGTCAAAGCCCTCCCTGATGAACATCTCTTTGGAGGTGCTAAGGGCATTGGCAGTAAGAGCTATTATCACAGGATTTCTCTGAGTTCTTGCCGCAATTCTCCTGATGATCTTCATAGCGGCAACGCCATCCATCTCAGGCATCATATGATCCATAAATATGACATCCATCTCTTCGTTTTCAAACTTTGTGATAGCATCTTTGCCGCTCGTGACGCTGTCAACAACCATTCCGTAGTTCTTAAAGATTCCTTCGGCAACCATGATATTCATGGGTTCGTCATCAACTATGAGAGCCTTTATTCCCGTTAGATCAAGACTTCCGGCCTTGCCGCTGCCCTTATCTGTAACAGACCCGCTCATGACCTTTACAATAGGGAAGGCATAAAGAGGCACCGGCACGCAGACAACCCTGCTGCCGGGCGACACCTTAAATCCCGGAGCTGCCGCAATTACTACCTCATAGCCATTTACGGAGAGCGCATCAAGAGCGTCCTTGTCAGCCTCATACTCTTCCTGTCCGGCAAAAATGCAGGATATGGACTTATCATCGAGAACCTGCTCCAGTTCACTTTTGTCACAGGCGATATAGGGCTTTCTGTTCAGACCCGTAGCCAGATTAAGCGCCATGGATCTTAGATAATCCCTGACTTCAGGCACTTTGTGCCTTCCGAGTTTGAAATAGAGTACATACGATTTTTTATTTTCATCGCCAAGTGATAGACAAGGCGAGGGATCTATCACATTTTGCGGAATGGCCACCCTGACCTTGGTTCCTCCGTGTCCGTCGCTGTTTATCACAACGAAGCCTCCCATCTTATGGACCATTCCGTAAACTATAGGCAGACCAATCCCTATTCCTCCGGTGCTCCTGTCACGCTTTTTGTTGGCCTGATAAAGACCGTTTGAAACCCTGGACATATCCTCCCTGGACATGCCAATGCCTGTATCCGTCACCTCGATTATCAGGTTTACACCATAGTCCTGAGGCATGGTAAATACCTTTAAATAAATCCCGCCTTCCCTGGTAAATTTGAAAGCGTTGTCAATTATATGTCTGAATATCTTGTGAAGCTTTTTGAAATCACCGCACAGAATAGCCGGTGTCTTTGGGTCAAGATCTACTACCAGCTCAAGCTTGCTGCTAAGACACGAAGAACTGTAGCCTGCCACCACATCATTGATAAGAGAGGTAAATATGTAGTTCTCTTCATCAAGAACTATGGCTCCGCGCATGATCTCAGTATAGTCCTGAATATCTTCCACCTGATGCGCAAGCCTCACCCCTGCCTCCTGGATCGATGCTATCTCAGGGCAGTCTCCTGTCTTTTGCATAAGAGCGGTCATTCCGTTTATCACGTTTATTGGAGTCCGCAGCTCGTGAGATATGTTGGATAAAAAGTCCTCCATATCACGGTCGTTGGCATTGACCGCTTCCATCCACTTTTTTCTTCCGATCCTTTCACTTATTCTGTGATTTAGTCCTATACGGGAAATCAGATAAAAGATCATAATGATCAGGAACTGAAATGCAGCATAAATTATCGAGAAAACACTGTAATCAGAGGTTTTATTCCTGGAGGTGACATAGACTTGGAACAGCATTACCACAGGGTATTCCATAAGTGCAATATCGAGCAGTATCAAACGGTCTGCAAGAGCAGTTACCGACAGGAAAAGCGCAAAAGACAAAGTCAGCTCCAGGGGGCTGATCCCATGAATATCATTGTAGAATACAATAAACGCGGAGTATACGAAATAAAGCGTGATCCTCATATCGCGCTGAAACTTCTGTGTAATATGAATCCACCAGAGTGCTGCTGTACTGACAAGTATTACCCAGGGCACCCAGAATTCCCATCCTTTCAGGACATTATGTATAGCACAGGCAATTGCTGCCAGTGTCGCAACAGACAGCATCAGCTGTTCACTTTTAAGATCATCCATTGTTTTCTCCAACGAGTTTTATAATAATTTGCATGAAAAAGAATTTTTCCTGTTATTACCTGCATGTCACTAAAACTCTGGTCAGTGTCTTTTTCATCTGCGCAACATCAAGAGGCTTTGAAATATGTCCGTTCATCCCTGCTTTTTCTGCCTTCTGGACATCCTCACTAAAGGCATTTGCAGTCATGGCAATAATAGGTATCCCGGACAGTTCCGGATCCTCAAGGCTCCTTATCCTGCGGGTAGCCTCGTATCCATCCATCTCCGGCATCTGAATATCCATGAGTATGAGCTTGTAAAACCCGGGCTTTGAATTTGCCACCTTCTCAACTGCCATCCTGCCGTTCTCTGCAGTATCAAGCACAAATCCCATCTTGCGAAGAATTGCGGAAGCAATCTCACGGTTTACACGGATGTCCTCGACAAGTAGCACCTGAACAGAGGAAAAGTCGGCTTCTGCTTCCTCTTCTCCCGGCTGCTCGGATTTCCTAATGGCAGCCGTCTCCTTCTCATCATTGTATGGAAGGGACAGCCGTATTATGAACTCAGTTCCTTTTCCGGCTTTAGTCTCAACTTCAATAGTGCCGCCCATAAGCTCAACAAGGTTCTTGGTTATCGCCATTCCAAGCCCTGTGCCCTGGATACCGCTCACAGTGCTGGTCCTTTCACGTTCAAAAGCGTCAAAGACGTGCTTTGCAAACTCCTCTTTCATGCCTATGCCGGTATCCCTTACCCGAAGCTCATAACCGCCATGACCTATCCTCGGGCAGTTGTACTGCTTCATCGATACAGATACCCTGCCGCCTTCAGGTGTAAATTTGTACGCATTTGACAACAGATTAAGAATAACACGGTTAAGCCTGTTCTCATCACATACGACCACCGGGTTCCTGACTCCGTCATAGGAAACCTCAAAATCTATTTTCTTCTCGCTCATCTGGGACGCAAACATATCCCGGATCTTGTCAAGCAGGATCCTAAGGTCCACAGGAACAGGTTCAAGTTCGATCTTGCCGCTCTCAATCCTGCTCATCTCAAGGATATCGTTGATAAGCGCAAGCAGATAATGACTTGATGAATCTATCTTATCGAGATACTCCATGACCTGCTCCGGCTTTGAATCTTCCTGTCTTGCAAGATTTATGTAGCCTATTATGGCATTCATAGGCGTGCGGATATCATGGGACATATTTGAGAGGAAGGTTGTCTTTGCGCTGCTTGCAATTTTAGCCTTTTCAAGAGCTTCCTCAAGTCGCCGGCTCCTATCTGCTTCCTGGCGCCTTGCATCGGTCGTGTCCGACTTAAGAAGCAGATAGAATCTTGCCTTTGGATCTACCGTATAAAACACGAATCGCTTATAATATGTCTCCCCTTCAACCTCAGCGGTGAAGTTTACCTCGTAGGGTTCCTGTGTTGTCAGGCAGCTTTCAATACTCTTCCGGCTCAGGCTGTCAAGAACTTTGGCCTTTTCCTCCGGGCTGCCGCATATAGCAGGCGCAACTTTATGATTGATATAGTCCTCATACAGTCCCTCTTTGTTGTCACTGACAATATTTCCCTTTTTTCCTGAACCAATGTCCCCGATGACAACTCCGAATCTGTCGTCAACAAGGTAGGCAATCATGTCGTACTGACCTGCAAGTGCCTTATTCATCAGAGCCATATTTACCATTTCATCGTTATAGAGGCTCTCGGTTATAAATGCCACCACATCTCCCGTGACAGGCTGCACTGCAAGAGATGCTCTGAGCTTGACAAAGCATGTCTGCCCCGAATCTCTTTTGCAGAACAGTATCTCCTCAGCGGATGTATGACCGTCATGGAAATACTCAAGAAGCCCCTCTCTGGAAAAGAGCTTTCTGCTCTGTGTATCATTAACGAAAAAGAGAGATCCACTGCGATTCTCCAGGAGCTGCGAATAGCTCCCGGCATCAAGGTCACTCTTGTACAGATCCGTGCCTCCCCGCTCCTCGATCAGATCTTTTGTAACATTTATCCTGAAGACCGAGAGCGAATTCTTGGTAAGATCCTCAAGATCATTTCTAAGCTCAGTGTAGAGCATCTCAAGCCGAATCTCATTGTTTTCAAGCTTGCCCACGATCTTGTATAAAAACAGAAGAACAAGTGAGACATATATACTTCCTCCAAAGAGGATCAGCGCAACAACAATATCCGGCTTACCCAGAAAACCGACTATAAGATATCCAACCAGAAAGCAGGCAAGCAGAACAATAGGAATCACTGCCGCCTTTCTGGTCTCACCAAGGCTCTCCATCTTCGTGACATGGATAAGGAACCTGTAGTATTGGACGATATTGTAAACCATCAGTGCACTGCCCAGACAAATCAATACAAAAATCAATACTCTCATAAAGCTCTCCGCATCAGAACAGTTCAAATAATAAAACGCTATTTCCCCTATTAATTATCATACCCTATAACTGCAATATTTAGAACATCCTAAAAAATATAAAGGAGCTGTCAATGTTACTGTTCAGACAGAAATGCGCACTCTGCTGCGCATTTCGTGAGAAAATGATTCAGTGGTGAGCGCATTCCTTCGACGAAGTCGAACTTTAATGAATGCGCGAATACGTTACTGGAGCGAGCTGTATGCAATTATTATTTGTGTAAAATTAAATGCAAATCCTCACATTTTAGGCTAGAATGATTAAAAACAGATGAAGCAGGATTTTTATGAAAAAGAACGGAAAATACAGAAGTTATGCCTCCAGAAAAGCCAGACAGAAGGACATGGTACGCAAGGCCGAAAAGGCTTTTCCCGAGAGAGAATTTAACGAATACTGGAAAAAGCACAGAAATGATGTCTCGGAGGCTGTCTACGAGGCTCTTCTGGACATACTCTCAGGCGAGAGACTCTATGTTCAGGCAAAGACAGGCTTTGGTTATGTCCAGAAACAGGAGATACACAGGAGCAACATCGAAAAATACTGTCAGACCCTCCCCTCAAGGATCAATACAAATGTGCTCAGGGAGATGATCCCTGACCTTGCGCATGTCATCTACAGTGTCATCCTTGGAAGCGACAACATTCCTGTCCTGGAATTTGCCATAGAATACAAGCAGAAAGCAGCCTCAAAGATAATCCTGAATTACCTTCGCAAGACCAAGAGATCCAAGGACGTTGAAGAATACATAAGATCCACTCTCACAGAGCTTATCGTCTACAGGCAGCTCATCAGGAATCCGCACTATGCGCACGATGCCGAGAGGCTTAAGAAGACAATGGCTGCCAAGCAGCTTCTTTTAGAGAACCTTCAGACTTCAACCCCGGACCACTACCCCGAGCTGTTTCCTCTTGCCCGAGAGATGAAAAGACATTTCATCCTCCACATAGGTCCGACCAATTCCGGCAAGACTTATCAGGCAATGGAGGATCTGAGGAACGCGCCCAGCGGAATCTACCTTGCACCTCTTCGTCTTCTTGCCTACGAGCAGTACGAAAAGCTCAACAGGGAGGGTTGTCCCTGCTCAATGATAACGGGCGAGGAGCAGATATTTGAAGGCGGATCTTTTCACCAGTCCTCGACGATCGAGATGATGAATCTTGAACAGCAGTGGGATATGGCAGTCATCGATGAGGCACAGATGATCGCGGATGAGCAAAGAGGAGGCTCCTGGACGAGTGCGATCCTTGGTCTTCGCGCGCCGGTGATACATCTGTGTGCATCTTGCGATGCGGAAAAGACACTTATCCAGATGATAGACTCCTGCAGCGACACCTACGAAGTACACTACCACGAGAGGAAAACTCCTCTTATGATGGATGAGTCCGCAACGGATTTCAGATTCCCGGACGATGTAAAAAAGGGCGATGCCCTGATAGTCTTTTCAAGAAAAGATGTGCACAGTGTCGCTGCCGAGCTTCAGGCTCACGGCGTAAAGTGCAGCATCATATACGGGTCCCTTCCCTATGATGTCAGGCACAGAGAAGCCGGAAAATTTGCCGACGGCTCGACAGATGTAGTGGTTGCAACAGATGCCATAGGAATGGGGATGAACCTTCCCATAAGGCGCATTGTCTTTTTGCAAACCATCAAGTTTGACGGAGTACATGAGAGGCCTCTGACGGCATCAGAGGTCAAACAGATAGCCGGGAGAGCCGGCAGATACGGTCTTTACGATACCGGCCTTGTGACAAGCTACTATGACTACTGGCTCATAGAAAATCTCCTCTCCCAGAGGGTGCCCTCAATCAAAAAAGCAATGATAAGCATACCCACCGAGTTCCTTGAAAAGGACGGAAAGGTATCCACCATACTTGAGCTATGGAATCAGATACCCGCAGCGGATTTCTACGACAAGGGTGACATCTCGGAGAAGATAAAGGTCGCGAGGGCACTTGAGAGCATAGCTGATGACAGAGAGCTCATCAGAAAGTTCATAAGGATACCGGTCAATCCCGACAACAGCACCATCTTTGACATCTTCCTGGATCTTTACAGATCAACTGCCTTTAACAGACCCTCAAGGCTCCACGAGACGATGGATATGTACAACTGCTCGTTTATAGATCCCGATGCAAAGGGCTCGCTTCAGACGCTGGAGCTTTGCAGCGCCATATACGATGTACTCTATGCCTTTGCGAGATTCTTCGGGGAGGAGGAAGACCTCTCAGAGATAATAGATATAAAGAGATCCATCTCAGATAAGATGTTTGTGATCCTGGACAAACAGAAGCTGAGCCTTAGAACCTGCCCCCGCTGCGGCAAAAAACTCAAGTGGTCCTATCAGTTCAGCATCTGCCAGGAATGTTACAGAAGCGGTAAGAGCATCAAATACCACAGGTGACGCATATCAGACTATACGTACAGAGCTGCAGCCGCTCTTGTCCTTGGTGACGATGATCTGTCGGTCGATGCGCATCTTAAGATCGTCAACATGAGAGATGATACCGACAAGGCGGTTGCCCTCGATGAGTCCCGCCAGAGCCTTGTATGCCATGTCCAGGGCATCACTGTCAAGAGATCCGAAGCCTTCATCTACAAAAAGAGTGTCTATCTGAATGCCGCCCGCAGAGGACTGTACCTCATCCGAGAGGCCAAGAGCCAGGGAAAGTGATGCCATGAAGGACTCTCCGCCTGACAGGGTTCTCACGCTTCTCTGACTTGCGTTGTAGTGATCTATGACTCCAAGGTCAAGACCGCTCTGGCTTTTGGTGTTGTCAGCTTCCTTGAGGCGTACCAGCTCATACTGACCACCTGACATAGTCACGAGCCTTAAGTTTGCATGTCTTATTATCCTGTCAAAATATGTGGTCTGGATATATGTCTCAAGCCTTACCTTATCCTTGCCCGTAAGTTTGCCGTTTGCTGTATCGGAGAGAGTCTTTAACCACTGCAGTTTCTTTTCCATCTCTGAAAGAGCCGCTGACCTCTTAATAATGTTCTCTTTTATCCGCACATTGTTATCAATGCGCCCGGCAACGATCTCGCCCTGCCTGATATATTCATCCTGTTTCTTCTTAAGGCTCCTTTGCTGCTCCCTGTCATTTTCTATATCTGTCAGCGCAGACTCCCTGATGTTCTTTTCGTATTCCTTTACTCTGGTCTCAAGCTCAGTGATCATATTCCGCTGTCCGTTCAGGGTCCGGTCTGCCGCATCGTAGGCATCCTGCAGTGCCTTTGCCTTTGAAAGAAGCATCTTCTGCTCCTTTATTGCATCGTCCCTGGTCTCAAACTTAAGGCTCTCAAGCAGCGTCTTAAGCTCTTTTTCGCTAAGCTGCGCTTTGGTGGTATCCCCCGACAGCTTAGTGTTTTCTTGGGATATTCCGGAATCGATACTCTCTATTTCTTTTTCAAGCCCGGGTATCAGTCTGTCAAGTTCCGCGCCGCGCTTCTTCCTTTCTTCTTCCTCCTTAAGTCTTTGTCTGAGCGAAAGATTCTCTTTCTTTATTTCATCAGCTCTTTCATCTATCACATCTGCTGCCTTATCAGGGTCGCTTATGGACAGCTGCCTGTCGCACTTTTTCCTTAGTTCCTCCTCAACCGTCTCAAGACCTTTTCTCATCCCGCTGAGTTCCTCAGCGCTCTTATCTCTTCTGTTTCTCGCCTTTTCGGAATTTTTCCCGGCATTTTCAACCTCTTTTTCCGAGGGCACTTCATCAGACAGATGGGCGAGCTTTGGGTGATGTACAGATCCGCAGACAGGGCACTCTTCTCCCTCAGACAGGTTTCTTGCAAGTATTCCCGCCTGGGCACTTCTGAATTTACGGTCCATCTCCAGATAGATGGTGCTAAGCCTCATAAATTCCGCATCCTCAGCCTTATAGATCTCCTGCTTTTTTTCATATTCCGCCCTGTCGGAAAAGAATTTCACAAGAGCCCGGCTAAGGCTGCCAATATCCGTCAGCTCCTCGTCAGTTTTCCGGATCCTTCCCAGTATCTTCTCTATCTCCGCACTGGTATCCTTAAACGCCGCCTGCTCCTCTTTGAACTCCTGCAGCTGCTTTGATTTTTTCTTTCTCAGCTCTTTGTCTTTTTCTATCTGCTCCTTCTGCTTTTCAAGGCTTTTTTTGAGCTCTTTAATCTCACGCCTCAGCTCATCGGATCTTCCATATTTGGGAAAATCATTCTCGATGGTTGTAGCTTTTTTCTCATAGACAGACTTTTCCCCCAGTGACTCCTTTGCCTTTTGGAACTTTTCATTAAGCACCGCTTCTTTCGGTCTTTCCACTTCAAGGCTCTTAAGTGCCTGTTCTCTTGAGAGCTTTGCCTTCTCAAGCGCCTGGGCAGATCCTATTTTTCTGTTTATGTCCTCGAGTTCCTTGGAGGTCTTTTTAAGTAAGCCGTCTGTTTCCTGTTTGAGGGTGCGGTCATAGTCAATGAGCCTCTCAAGGAGTGCTATTACATCCTCTGTTACGAGTTCTCCCTTCCTTGCCTTGTCGGCCTCAATTGATAACACGTTGTCCCTGTCTGCCTGTATTCCGCCCACATACTGCTCGATGCTCTTCCTGCCATCCTGAACTTTGCCGTAGAGTTCTTTGTAGGAGTTGTCCATCTCATTTTGCAGCGTAAGATAGCCCCCTGTCTTAAAGAGATTGCGGAATATCCTGATCCTGTCCTCGGTAGAAGCAAGAAGGAGTTTCAGAAAGTCCCCCTGGGCAAGCATGGCGATCTGTGAAAACTGATCCCTGTTGATTCCAAGGATCTCCTCAACTTTTTCAGTGACGGTCCTGACCCTGGTGATAACACTTCCATCAGGCATGGTAAGTTCTGCCTTTGCGAGCTGCTTGGTCTCACCACCGCCCTTTTTGGCAGGACGCATGTACTCGGGATTTCTTTTTATCCTATATATCCTGCCCATGTGTCTGAAAGTAAGCTCAACCTCTGTCGGAGTCTCAGGGGCAGCATACTTGGAGCGGAACATGGAAGCATCTCTCGTGTTGCCGCTGGGTTCCCCGAACAGCGCAAAACATATCGCATCAAAAATGGTCGTTTTTCCTGCGCCGGTATCTCCTGTAATCAGATACAGCCCCCTGTCTCCCAACTCTTCCATTGGAATGTTCGTATATTCTGCATATGGTCCAAAAGCTGAAATGCTGATATTTAAAGGTCTCATATTCTCACTTCCATATTTCCCGGATCCGCTCCGTCACAAACTGCCTCTGCTCATCTGTCATCTCTTTGTTATTCTGCTTTTCAAAAAACTCTTCGAACAGTTCAAGCGGAGATTTCTTCTCAACATCCATGGCATCAGCCACAACCTGGTCCCTCTCTGTTCTCGTGTTTCTGTAGCTTATACCCATCAGGTTTTTGTAGACCACGCGCATCTTGGCCATGGCATCAATGACAATATCCTCATCAGTCAGCACAGCATGGATATAGTCGTCCGTCGATGTTTTCTCATAGTTGTCCCGCAGCATCAGCTCGTCATAGCTTCCGATTATCTGCCTCATATCATGCATCGGGATAAGACTTATCTCACGGATACTGACATCGCCCTTTTTCCCCATCTCTACAACGGTCACGGACTTCTTGTGGTCCTTCTCGGAGAGTGAGTATTTGAGAGGAGTTCCGCAGTATCGCACTGTCTCTCTTCCCACAGACTGACCTCCGTGGATGTGACCAAGCGCCACATAGTCAAAAGCGTCATATACAGAGACGTCCACGTTGTCGAGACCGCCCACAGAAATTTCCTCTGAATCGCACCGAACAGCCCCGGTCACGAACTGATGTGAGACAATTATGTTGCGCTCCTTCTCATCGACGCCCATGTGTTCTATCGCAGCACGGCATGCGTCTGTATAAGTCTCGATTTCCTCTTCCGGGAAAAGAGCTCTGACCACCGGCGGTTTGACGAACGGAAGCAGGTAGATATTAAGATTTCCAAATTCGTCGCTCAGTGTATATTTACCGGCGCTTCCGTCATAAACCGGTGACAGATGTATCCCGGTCTTTTCGACAAGTGCTCCGTGGTCTGAAAAACGTACCGCAGAGTCATGGTTGCCGCTGATGGCATAAACCGGCACTTCTTTTTTGGCAAGACTAATAAGAAAGTCATCCCAAAGCTGCATTGCTTCCTCGCTTGGGATGGCTCTGTCATATACATCACCGGCGATGAGGACCCCATCGGGATCCTCATCTTTAATGATCGCAAGTATTTCTTTTAAAATATACTGCTGGTCTTCCAGCATAGGAAATTCATTTACACGCTTTCCCAAATGCAGATCTGATAAATGAATGAATTTCATTCTGCCTCTTTATCCTCTTTATCTTCTGTTTCCTCTTTTTCCTCTGCCGGTATGGCCTTCGGGATCCTGCTGTAGGTCTCTGCAAGAAGTCTTATGCTCCTCGCAAGATCATCGGAGAGATACCCCGGCAGAAGTCTCCACTGCCAGTTGCCTTCTGCAGTTCCGGGAGTATTGATCCTTGCCTCTCTGCCCTTGCAAAGATAATCCACTAAAGGAACGATACACAGATCAGCCACCGATCTGTAAGCTTCCCTTATGATATCCCACACAAGAGCGCCGTAATCTGTGTGCATCGAGTTGACATAGCGCCTTGTGAAGTCTCTCTCTCCGTCATTTATCTCCTGTACCCAGGCATAGGTTGGTGTATTATCGTGCGTTCCCGTATATACAACGCAGTTCCTCTCGTGTCTGTGTGTCACATAGCAGCTGTCCCAGCTCGTAAATCCGAACTGCAGAACCTTCATGCCCGGAAGTCCTGAGTCCTCAAGGAGCTTCTGATTCTCCTCAGTCACTGTACCCAGATCCTCTGCGATCATATTCAGCCTGCCGAGCTTTTTCTCAAGGACATTGAAAAGATCCATTCCGGGTCCCTTGCAGCTCTTGCCGCCCAGTGCATTCTTGTCACCATAAGGCACAGCATAATACTCTGCAAAACCGTGGAAGTGGTCAATCCTGATGCAGTCGTACCACTCATAGTTTCTCTCAATTCTCTTTATCCACCAGGAGTAGTCATCCTTCTTTTGAGCCGTCCAGTCGTAGAGGGGATTGCCCCAGAGCTGTCCCTCACTGGAAAATGCATCGGGCGGGCATCCTGCTACTGCACTTGGCTCTCCGTCCTTGTCGATAAGAAATGCCTCCGGATGTGACCAGACATCAGCGCTGTCCATAGCGGTATAGAAAGGAAGATCGCCAATTATCTTAACGTTTTTCTTTTTGGCGTATTCATGGAGCTTGTCCCACTGCTCATCGAACTTAAACTGCAAAAACTCCTGAAACTCCATAATCTCTTTATATTCAGGGATGATCTTCTTAATAGCCTTCTCATCTCTTTTCCTGAGGTCCTCAGGCCAGTCGATCCAGCTCTTGCCCTTTTGTTCATCCTTTATCGCCAGGTATAGTACATAGTCATCAAGCCAGTATTTCTGCTTCTTTTTGTACTCCTCAAAGCTCTTTGTCTCGCCTTTTTTGATAAAGTTGTCATAGGCTTTTTTAAGTACTGTAAAGCGCTTCTCATAGAGTTTGCCGTAGTCAACCTTCTCAAGGTCGTTTCCAAAATCCACGCTGTTTACATCATCCCACTCCAAAAGACCTTCCTCTATCAGATCCTCGAGTGATATGAAATAGGGATTGCCGGCAAATGCCGAATATGGCTGATATGGCGAATTGCCGTAGCCTGTCGGTCCAAATGGGAGAACCTGCCAGTAGCCCTGGCCTGATCTTTCCAGAAAATCAACGAATTCATAGGCCTCCCTCGAAAAACATCCGATTCCGAATCTGGATGCCAGAGAAAAGACCGGCATCAATATTCCACTCTCTCTACCCATTTTATAAATGCTCCTCATTTATTTATTTTAGAAGTAATTTCCACTCTATATTGTAAAGATATTTAAGTCATAATACAAGATATAGCGCCGGTTCATTTTTTCCCGAAGGATCCCGAAAGCCTTCGTATTATCAAATAAATATGCACGATAAATACTATAAAAATTTAATACATTCTTACATTTATGTTAATAATCTTCATCTATAATTATTCATAAGGAAGCTAATATTTTGTCAGATTTTCGTCAAGAAATGGAGGAGACGCTTATGGCAGATTCAGGAAAAATGAAAACCACAAGACACATAAGAAAAACGTTATATGCAGTTCTTGCGCTGGCAGTGTTCATGGCTTTAAACCTCCTTGCAGGAAGCACTGTCATGGCTTCATCAGGTAAGAGCACCCTTCCTGACAAGGCGGGATTTACTGAGAGCACAACCGTTACTGTCAAAGATTTTTCCATGTCGGTTCCAACTTACTGGGAGTCCGATATAAACACAGGCGATGAGTTCCGGGCATACTGCATGGATGATACTTTTGCAATGCTCCTCATTGAAACATTTGATGGCGCAAGTGAGCTGTCTTTCAAGGATGAAATGCAGCGTAATCTCTTTGTCCAGTCAATGCTGTCTGCTATTGGCAATGACGGCAGTCTTACCGAAAGCTCCTACAAGACGATCGGATCACTTGAGGGGGCCTATGCCGTATTTGACATAACCGTCGAGGGAATGCCTTTTACAGGAACCATGTTTGCCACGATTGACGGTGACAACGCTTACTGCTATATGCTATGCGAGAACCCGGATAACAAGTATGATTATCTACCGGATTTCCTTAAGACTCTTGGAACTTCAAAAAAGAGTGATGCTGCAGCAGGCGCCGCTAATGCGCCGGCAGATGATAAGGCAGCATTTTCAGATGAGACACAAAAAGCCATAAGTGACGGCGAAAAGTATCTCGGCATCAAAGCTTACTCCAAAGCCGGACTCATCGAGCAACTCTCCTCAGAATACGGATCAGGTTACTCCAAGGAAGCTGCAACAGAGGCGGTTGAGTATCTTGAAAAGACACTTCCGATAGACTGGAACGAGCAGGCAGTATCGGCAGCAAACACATATATGGAAGTAATGGAATTGTCAAAAGATATGCTGATGGAAGTTCTGACATCAGATTACGGCTCAAAGTTCACAAAGGAACAGGCAGAGTATGCAATAAATAAACTCGGTCTGTGACAGGAGACTTATGCGGGAAGAAGTCATCAGCTTTTTACTGCCCAGCGCATCTTCGTAGATCTGCTCCTGGGATTTAGTCTCTGCTCTTCTGAAGAAGGGCGTGTAACATCCTCGGATATGTCGCTGTAGATGCCCGCCTTTTTCAGCTCTTTAAAGGACTTCTTGACCAGTCTGTCCTCTCCCGAATGAAATGTAAGTATCGCAACTCTTGCTCCCGGATTGAGAATATCCGGGAGTTTTTCAAGGAATGAATACAGCACTTCAAATTCGCTGTTTACATCTATTCGAAGAGCCTGGAATACTCTTGCGCAGCTCTTTTTGATCGTCTGTTCTTTCTCATCCTTTGGCACCTTCCAGAGAGCAGATTCAATCGCTGCCTTAAGCGCTGTTGTGGTGTCCATCGGATCACCCTTCTTCATAAGAGAAAAGACTTTGTCGGATATCTCTTTTGCATAGGGCTCATCGGAGTTCTCTATGAGCATTCCGGCGAACTCTTCCTTTGTCATGCTGCGAAGTCTCTCAGCAGCAGACTGTCCATGCTCAGGGTCAAGACGCAAATCCAGCGGACCATCAATCTTGTAGGAGAATCCTCTGGAGGGATCATCTATCTGCATCGAGGATACGCCAAGATCTGCCAGTACAAAGTCAAACTTTCCGGCTTCATCTGCGACCTTGTCTATCTGCGCGAAGTTGATGAGCCTGAACCTGAAGATGTTCTCATCGTAGCCAGCTGAGCGAAGCCTTTCCACAGTTCTTGCCGATTCGATCGGATCCACATCAAGACCGTAGATACAGCCCTCTCCCTTCAGCTTTTCAAGCATTTTCATAGTATGCCCGCCATAGCCAAGCGTGCAGTCAAGTCCATGTTCTCCGGGGGATATGCGAAGTACCTCCAGTATCTCCTTTACCATGATAGAAATGTGCATACCGGCAGGTGTCGATCCCTTAGAGATTACATGCGCAACGGTATCAGCATATTTTACAGGATCGTGCTCTTTGTATTTTTCTTCAAACTTCCTTGGGTATTTTCCCTTATAATGAGCCCTTCTCTTATGTTCTTCCACTTTTGCTCCTTTGTAAGTCAATGAGTCAGTGGGTGAGTCAATGGGGAGTCAATGGGGAGTCAATGGGGAGTCAATGGGGAGTCAATGGGGACGTTACAGTTTGACTCGCTTCTTTGAAGTGAGTCAAACTGTA
>CAMNEA010000026.1 GCA_946536145.1 uncultured Butyrivibrio sp. | reverse complement strand
AGGGTTCAAGGAAATCTACTCCTTATGCTGCACAGGTAGCTGCAGAGACAGCAACAAAGGCTGCACTTATCCATGGCCTTAAGACTGTCGATGTATTCGTTAAGGGACCCGGTTCAGGAAGAGAAGCTGCTATCAGAGCTCTTGCTGCATGTGGTCTTTCAGTTACATCCATCACTGATGTAACACCTGTACCGCACAACGGATGCCGCCCACCTAAGCGTCGTAGGGTATAATCAGTCCCGACTGCGAGTTACATGTGCATTATACATTGTATTATCAACATAACTCGTTGGACGAAGGTGCAAATTGCATTGTAAACAACATCAGATGAAATACATCTGAGAAAAAGAAAGGAGCCAAAAATGGCAGTAAACAGAGTTCCCGTTTTAAAGAGATGCAGATCTCTTGATCTTGATCCAACATTCCTTGGATACGACAAGAAATCTAAGAGAACATCAGCAAGAGCTGGTAAGAAGATGAGTGAGTACGGACTTCAGCTCCGTGAGAAGCAGAAGGCTAAGTTCATCTATGGCGTACTTGAGAAGCCGTTCAGAAACTACTATGACCGTGCCGACAGAATGAAGGGCCAGACAGGTACAAACCTTATGGTAATTCTTGAGACAAGGCTTGATAACGTAGTATTCAGAATGGGCTTTGCAAGAACAAGAAGAGAAGCAAGACAGGTTGTACTTCACAAGTTCATTACTGTGAACGGTAAGACAATCAATGTTCCTTCATATCTCATCAAGGCTGGTGATGTAATCGAAGTTAAGGAATCTGCTAAGAATATTCAGAGATTCAAGGATATTACAGAGATCACAGCAGGAAGACTTACTCCTGAGTGGCTTGATGTTAACAAGGAGAATCTCCAGGGCACAGTAAAAGAGCTTCCTTCAAGAGAGGCTATTGATGTTCCCGTTGACGAAATGCTTATCGTCGAGTTGTATTCAAAGTAATTAACTAACCACATAAGGAGGGTATATCAGTGTTTGATTTTGAAAGACCAAATATTGAAGTTGCTGAAATCTCAGATGATAAGAAGTATGGTAAATTCGTAGTTGAGCCTCTTGAGAGAGGTTACGGTATTACACTGGGCAATTCCCTTCGTAGGATTATGCTCTCTTCATTACCAGGAGCAGCAGTTAGTCAGGTTAAGATCGAAGGCGTACTGCATGAGTTCAGTTCCATTCCCGGAGTTAAGGAGGATGTAACTGAGATCATTATGAATATCAAGAACCTTTCAATCAAGAATTCTTCTGATACCAATGAGCCCAAGACTGCTTATATTGAGTACAGCGGAGAAGGTGTTGTAAGGGCTTCTGATATTCAGGTTGATCAGGATATTGAGATCATGAACCCTGATCAGGTTATCGCCACTCTTTCAGGTAAGGATGCTAAGCTCTACATGGAGCTGACCATCACAAAGGGAAGAGGTTATGTTAGCTCTGACAAGAATAAATCAGGTGATCTTCCTATCGGTGTGATCGCGATTGATTCTATCTATACTCCTGTTGAGAGAGTAAACGTAACTGTTGAAAACACTCGTGTAGGTCAGGTTACTGACTATGACAAGCTTACACTTGATGTTCACACGGATGGAACACTTGGTCCTGACGAGGCAGTAAGCCTTGCTGCCAAAGTTCTTTCTGAGCACCTTAGTCTTTTCATTGATCTGTCAGAGAATGCCAAGACCGCTGAGGTTATGGTAGAAAAAGACAATGGTAGCCAGGACAAGATTCTTGAGATGTCAATTGACGAACTTGAGCTTTCAGTTCGTTCATTCAACTGCCTTAAGAGGGCAGGAATCAATACTGTTCAGGAGCTTGCTAACAAGACATCTGATGATATGATGAAAGTTCGCAATCTCGGACGCAAGTCCCTTGAGGAAGTTCTTGCCAAACTTGATGAGCTTGGACTTTCACTTAGACAGGACAGTGAATAAGTGTGATATCACACAACAAAATGTTTTTTCGCTGAGGGTAAATCCAAAGCGTACCGAGGCGGATTCTCATTATGGACAAAGCAACAACATCATTAAAAGTAAGTCCGATGCGCATTTTTTTGATGTACCACAGCAGAGGGAACTCTGCAGATGAGAAAGGATGTAAATTAACATGGCAATGTACAGAAAGCTTGGAAAAGCAACAAAGCCCAGGAGGGCACTTCTTCGTAACCAGGTAACAGCTCTTCTTCATAACGGTAAGATCATTACTACTGAGACAAGAGCTAAAGAAATCAAGAAGATCGTAGAGCCTATGATCACTCTTGCAGCCAAGGAGAAGGACAACTTTGAAACTGTTACCGTTGAAGCTAAGGTCCCTGAGAAGGACAAAGACGGCAAGAGAGTAAAAGAAGTTGTAGATGGCAAGAAGGTTACAAAGTATACAACTGTTAAGAAGGAAATCAAAAAGGATATGCCTTCACGTATGCATGCAAGAAGACAGCTTCTTAAGACTCTTTATCCTGTAACTGAGGTTCCTACAGAGAACGCAGGAAGAAAGAGAAATACTAAGAAGGTTGACCTTGTAGCAAAGCTTTTTGATGAGTACGGACCTAAGTACGCAGACCGTAAGGGCGGTTACACAAGAATCGTCAAGATCGGTCAGAGAAAAGGTGATGCAGCAATGATGGTTGTTCTTGAGCTGGTTTAATATCAGGCATTGAAGAGGATGAGCAAAACGCTCATCCTTTTTTTGATTATTACAGTAAACCATCATATAATATATTAGAAAACATATAGGCGAACAGAGAAATCAGTAGCTGCAGCGAAATAACAGGAACGGTTTTGCTGCAGCTGCTTAGATGAGGTTATCATGTACAGTATATATGACTATCTGGACCTGGCTTTGTCGGGAAAACCTTATACATCAGTAAATGAGCATAGGAAAGATAACCTGGGAATACTCTGGTTTTTGCTTGACAGCTTCATTGCAAAAAGAACTGATGATCCCGAAAAATATTATACCCCCGGGATTGTCATGACTGATGAGCAGGCCAGAAGATACTATGAGGAGAAGCCTGTAGACAGAGACAGCTGTATATTTGATGATGAGGTCGCTTCAGAGGCAGATGATGCAATTAAGTATATAGAGTCCCGGGAAAAAGCTACAAAGAACAGTCTTATGCTTCCGTTAAAAATGATAAGACAGGAGTTTGAACTGTCCTTTTTTGAACAGCTATGTGTCCTGATGTCACTGGCGCTTGCGGTAAATGTAAATATAAGGAATCTGTATGCTTATATTGGAAACGATGCGGCACTTAAGCATCCAACAGCGGGCATAGCCTACAGCCTCTTTTCAATGGTCTGTCCTGATGCGGATGTTTCGATGCTTGATAATCTGTGCAGACCCGATGGAAAGATGGCAGTATATTTTTTCCGCTCTGTTGAAAACATGGGCAGGGTTTCATCACTTATGGACACTCCGATTGTGCTTAGAAACGATATGCAGGGATTTCTCCTTGGACGCAGCCACGAAGAAGACATACCGTATTGTACAATCTATAATGCTGATGATTTGGATATTGAGCCCTTTGCGGGGATGAAGAGTTCATTTCCCGATAAAGAGGAGGGCTCGGTAGTTTTTGTCGAGAGCAGGAATCCGTCAGATGTACCTGAGTTGCTGATCCAATGCGGGTACAGCGATATTCATATCCTTCACGCGGACAGACTGTCAAAGGATACCGGAACTGCCGGAGCAGGTTATGCCGGTGATAACATTTCGGTAAGGCTGGGGAGGCTGTATTCCCATATAAGACTGTTTGGAGGAAATGTACTGGTCAGTATTACAGACAGGACAGACCCGGATTTTCTGGGAATGCTGATTGCTTCTCTCAGAAAACATATTCCGGGTAGAAATATCTTTTTCTGCGGGACAGAGAGGATAACAAAAGATCTTGCGTCCGGGCGGGACAGGATATTCACAATAAGGCTTCCGTATCCGGATGTGGAGTCCAGAGAGAAACTGTGGGATTATTACATAAGGCGCACAGGAATGAAAATCTCAGAGGATTTATCAATAGCTGATCTTGCAGACTGCTATGAAATCTCCCTTACCGGGATAAGACAGATAGTTTATCTTGCCCACAGAAAGGCTGTCTGGAATGGGAAGGATGAGCTTAAGAGGGCTGATCTGAAGGAGCATCTTTTTGCCCTTAGTGAAATGGGACTTTCAAGGCTGGCAACTTACATCCCATCGTCCTTTACATGGGACAATCTGCAGATTGATCCGGCTCAGAGGAAGGTGCTTATGGTGGCCTGTGAGCGCTTTAGGCACCGCAACAGGATAGGTGGAAGGCTCAGGGGCACAGGAGGAGGCACTTACGGCAACGGTGTTTCAGTGCTTTTATGCGGACCTCCCGGAACAGGCAAGACCATGGCTGCACAGGTTGTTTCTGAGGAGCTGCAGCTTCCGTTGTACAGGATTGACGTGTCGCAGATTTATTCAAAATATCTGGGAGAAACACAAAAGAACCTTGGAGAGGTTTTCGACGAGGCTGCTAAATCTAATGTGATCCTGTTTTTTGATGAAGCGGATGCACTGTTTACAAAGCGCACTGAGGTTTCTGATTCTCACGATAAATATGCAAATGCGGAAACGGCATATCTATTACAGAAGATTGAAGCACATAGTGGGATGGTGCTTCTGGCAACAAACCTGTTCAAAAATTTTGATACGGCCTTCGTCAGAAGACTGACATATGTTGTAAGATTTAACAAGCCGGACGAGGAGGTAAGGCTGTCCTTGTGGCGGACGATATTACCCGGATTTGTGAAAGTGTCTCCTGATCTGGATTATGAATTTTTTGCTGAAAAATTCGACATTCCGGGGAGCAGCATCAAGGCAATTCTGTATTCTGCCATGTATATGGCACAGGCGCAGGACAGAGAACTTACCAACAGGGATATTGTTCAGGCAATGAAGTATGAGTTTGAGAAGAACGGGGTACTTAATGATACTTCCAGATTTGGACCGTATTCGGCGTACCTTTATGAGTAGGAACAGAACCTTATTTGGGCAAAAGCAGGAGAGGAGATAAGATGATCGGAAGAAGTACGATGGACCAGATAGATAGTGAATTGACTCAGGCGGCTGCCGGTTCCGGGGAGAGTGGAGAGGTTGTTGGAAGAGTTGATATGCCTGTTACTGTCGAGCATAGCGTTCCTGTTGTTGACAGCACTACAGGAATTTCTGAGTCAGGTGACTTTGGAAACAGTACAGGTGACGTCGAAGAAGTTCGACCGGCAGCTTCAGGTGGGACAGGAACAGAGGCTTCCGAAGATACTGTTACGGAGTCTCTTACTATAAGTGAAGTTGTAGAGGAAGCCGAATCGGGAGAAATCATTGAAGAGGATACCGGATCTTCCACTACAGGGACAGAAGCCGTGGAGGAGACTGCGGCATCTTCTGCAGGTACTACAACTGCTGCTTACAGGAATAATGCCATGGCAACAGCTCATGCGGCAGTGGAGGATGTTAAAACAAAAATTCTTGAAAGTAAAAGGAAGTTTGGTCTCATTAAGCTCAGGGACAGAAAAGAGGTTTCTGATGTAAAAGATGCAATCAATAAGCTCAACACTCTGATACATGGTGCAGTTCCGGGAGCGGGTGATGAACAACTCTATGCTGTACAGATTGAAACCATCTGTCAGGATTATGAGAGTCTTATCCAGAGCTTAAGGAATCTGCAGACCTATATAAATACAAAAAGCAAACCCAGTGACCAGGAGCGCTCCATGCTGGGCATGGCAGATCAGATTATTTCCCAGAGCACGGATGAGCTGGAGCGGTTCAGGATAATAAGGACTAATTATTTAACCGGAATACTTGTGACAGGTACGTCCTGGATGGAAGCACTTTACACTATGAGGGCAGTAAGCCTTGATATGGGTAACGTTATAACGAAAGGAGGCGGTACCTCCGAATTATACCAGCAGACCCTTACGGGAAATGGAACAACCACAACAAGCTTTATTAAGCCGGAGGAACGTCTTGTTGAATTGAATATGATGGATTTGCCTGCTTCAATTCTTGAAAAGTATGCCGAAGCCGGAGGTGATGAGGCGAGGGCATTGATTGGAAGAGTGCTTGCAAGTCCTGACCTGAATAAGATCAAAGAGAACATCAATACCCTTCTGGACAGATGGACGGAGCATATTGACCAGGGATTAAAGGATGACGCTCTGGTCGAAGCAACAGTTTCAGATGCCGATCCTAAAACTATAGAGGCTTTTGGAGGACGGAATATTTTCAGACCGTTTCTCATGTATGCTATAAAAAAGTCAAATGAGTATTTTACCGCACATGAAAAAGGGGGTATTGCTGCGGGGGCAGTTGTGTCTGACAGAAATATTTCCACCAGCAGGGCTGCAAATCGCTTTGGCCTTGGAGACATAGTGGCCGGGTCTGAGATGGTCATGCTGACCAGAGAGGATGGAAGCATTGTCCGGGCAAATGCCATGGAAGGAGTAGTTGGTGAGGGAGTTACTGAGATGTCAAAACTGATTGGCATGTCACAGGAAAATAATATGGAGCTGACGCTGACAGGGAATGCTGCAAAAGAACTCTTTGAACTCCAGATTTTTGACCTGATATGCGGTCAGTTAGACAGACATACAGGTAACTATATGGCCTTTTATGATGAAACACCTAAAAATGGAGCCGGTGAGGGAGGAAGGTACACGGTTACAGGAATAAAAGCAATTGATAATGATATGTCCTTTGGGGAGATGTCTGTCAGGAGAATGAACTTAGGAGTAGGCGCTCAACAAACTCTTGGGGTTGAGTTTGACAGGACAGGGGCGGCAAAGCTCCCTGACAGGGTAAGCGTTCCATTCATTTCACGTCAGTTTTATGACAGGATAATGTCACCATTGACAGATGACCTCCTGACATTTGAACAGATGGATATAAGAAGCAAGGCGGAGCTGAATGCCCTTCATGAGAGGTTCCGTTCCATACAGCAGCAGGTGTCTGCACTTGTTTCAGGCGGGAAAATGCTGGTCATTGAAGATGAGGATGAATACGAACGCATCTATAATGAAAGGGTACTTGCTGCATTTGCTTCAGGAAAACTTGCAGGCAGCTATGTAACAACTGTACTAAGTCAAATGCAGCAGAGGTAATGGTCTCATTTCTTTTCAAAGTGCTGGTAGTCCTTAACGCTGTTCCAATTTCCACCCCATGAGAAGCCATGTTCCTTAAAGAGCTTATAAGCCAGATCATTTTCATCTATCTTGTAGGGAAAGGCGACGCTGCGGTCGGCATAGGCTTCGCTGCCTTCGGGGGAGATGTTGACTGACCCATCATTGTTATAGGTTATATACGGATTATAAAAGGGATTCAGGTCTATTGCCACGCCTCTTGCATGGTTGGAAAGCCTTGTGGTGCCCTCCACAACTCTGTAGTTGAAGCAGGAGGTGTTATTGGCCAGCATTGATGCGGTGTCGTCGCCTCCAAACTCATCAATGAGTTTTATGCTCTGGATCTGATAGCCGCTTTCATACAGCTCATAGAAAATCTCGACGACATCCTGCGCAATGGACGATCCGCAGATCATCTCGCCGTTTTGAGTATTCCCTTCAAAATCAATATACTGAAGGACTACATACTTAAGATCTGTGAGCGGAACTGTGCAGTCAGTTGGATAAGAGATACCTGCGATGCGCTTAAAGACGTCATCTGAAATCGGTTCATAGTAAAAGCCTTCGGCATAGACCGTGCGGTCATTGGATGAAGGAGGCGTTTCTTCCGGCTTTGTTTCAGGTGCCGTGTTATCGTTTTGAACATGCTCGCTGACTTTAGGGGGAATATCTTTCTCTGATTCTATTGTTTCAGACGATGCAAAAGCTGTTGAAGAGTTTTTTGATGCGTAGTCTTCCAATGTCTCTCCTTTTGCCAGAATTCTGGCACCAATTGCCGCAATAACTATGACTGCGATGAGTATGCAGAGATCCCTGAAAATACGTCTGTCCATAACAAGTATCCTTTCATTGATAATAAATCTATCAATTATAATATCATAGAATCCTTATTACTTCCCATCGGTATCATAACTTTTGCCCAGAAGTAGTTACCTTTGAGTTCCGTCTTAAAAATGCCGTTGCACTCATCGATAGCTTCCTTCACTATCCTGAGACCTAGCCCGTGGTTTTCCTTATCTTTTTTAGTGGTATTCAGCTGTGGATTTGCAGCTATTCTCGCAGGGACAGTTTTGTTACTTACTTCGCAGCAGAAATAGTTTTTTATGCACTTTAGTGAAATATGAATATCTGGTTTCTCAATGCCCTCGCAGGCTTCGATGGCATTGTTGATAATATTGAGAAATATTGTGCTGAACCTGTCTTCATCGATGCTGATGTCTTTTGGAAGTAATACCTCAGTATAGATTCTTATATGTTTCTTTTGAGCCTCAGCTATTTTTCTGTTTACAAGATAGTCGATCATAGTGTTGCCGGTAGATACAGCTGATAGCTCATTCATCTTTTCGCCGATCTTGTTATCAAGATATTCTTCAAGCTCCGGGATCTGTCTTTTATCAAGGAGAGATCTTATATAGAGATAATTATTTTTTAGTTCATGTCTTTCCTTTTTGATCCTTTCTTCAAGTTCCAGAGAGTACCTGTATCTGAATATCTGGGCTTTGGTGTCTGTGAGTGCCCTGTCAAGCTTTCGCTGTTCATCAAAGGATCGCTCTAAAGATACGACCATGAAATAAATGGCAGGAAGGACGGCGAGAATAATGAGAGCTATGAGAGCGTCCTTATATATCTGACCAAAGGGGATATTAAGCAGAGTGATCCCATAGTATACAAGGAGCATTACAGGGAAAAGAGTTATCAGGAAATATCTTGGGTTCATCAGTCCTTTGTTTAGTTTAAGAGGATGTTTTACAAAGAAATATGCAATGAGGAACATAAGAAGGATGAGAATAAGGTTTGTTGCGATATCAAAGCTTCTGTAAAGTGTATCGGAGATTATTCCTTCCAGCGAATAGAGTGGGGAGCATACCATTTTATAGAGCTGGATAAAAGAGACATAGAAAAGAATGTATGTGAACTTCTCATAAATACTGCCATCAAGAAACAGATGTGATGAGATGAGTGGAATGCACATATTTACCACAAAATATACCCAGTAATGGTGGGGATGGGAAGAAAATGGCAGGAGGTAGGTTCCATAGTAAACGGCAATGAAGCAGAGAAATGAAGACATAAGATATCTTGTACGGTCACTTCTCTTGCCATTGCATGAAAATAGTTTTAACAGAACCATAGTAAGAATGGCATATAGAATCATGCCATCAAGTTCGGTAAATCTGAAAAGATCATAAAGCATCTGATATCTCCTCTCATATCATGGTATAGCTAATGAAGTCCTGCCGTACTTTATCATAAAGTCCTCTGCTGATAGGAATCTCGAGGCAGTTTTCCAGAAGAACACAGTTTCTTTTAATCTGAACAATATGCTGTGGATTAACGAGGTAGCTCCTGTGAGTCTTGATAAAACCGTAGGGCCTTAATCTTATCTCAAAGTCAGAGAGTTTGATCCTCGCAACAGATTCGCTCTTGATTGTTACTATTTTGCAGTCTTTGCGCTGGGCCTCGATGTACAGAATTGTCCTTATGTCAAATGAAAACACGTCTCCGCCTGTGGGCTCCTGAAGGATTATGATCTGCGGAGAGCGCCTGTTTATCTCTGTTAGGAGGGCCTCCACAAGGCTTGCCACAACTTCCTTAAGCTCACTTTTTCTTATGAATCTGAAGGGTTGTACTTCAAAAGTCTGAAAGACAAGCTCTTCTTTGTTGGATACAAAGACAACGATTGTTTCCGGCGCTATTTCGCGGATCTTACGACAGACGGAGATTCCGTCGATCCCGGGCATCTCGATATCGAGAAAGACGATATCAAATCGAAAATGCTGGGAGAGCATGTTCAAAAAAGACTGCCCCTCGGAAAAGGGGTCAAAAGCAATTGCTACATGCCTTTTTTCAAATTCTCCGGCAAGAAGGCTTTTTGTATTTTCCAGGAAAACTCTCTCATCCTCAACTATAGCAGCCTGAAGCATATATGATCCTCGCTTTCGGTATGATGTTGACTTCAACATCATTATAATAGATGTTTTGCATTTCGTACCGTATTAATGCATTTCGTTCCGTTTTTTATTTTTGCCTCCACAAAATAGTAGTCTTATGTCAAAGGAAAACGGGCTAAGTTAAAGGAGGAAAACATGGAAAGTAAAAAGAGTACCCGAATCTGGGCAGTGATAGCTGCCATAGTATCGATTCTGGCAGTTGTTGTAACCTGTGTTCTTACCGGACCGCTTTATACGGTAATGAACATGTATTTTGGGAAAGGAGATGCGGTTGTTAAGAAGAACCCTGAAGCCGCAAATCTCGATCCTGAGTATTATAAGCCGGCTCATGCAGATGCAGACAGTCTGACTGCAGCGGGAATAGAACTGGCTGAGAGAGTTGAGGCTGAGGGAATAGTTCTTTTAAAGAATGAGAACAAAGCACTTCCTCTGTCTGACAGTGAAAAGAATGTCTCGCTGTTTGGGCGTACATCGGTAGACCCGATATATACAGGTGCCGGTAGTGCTGCAACAGAGAGCTCACCTGTAGACTATAAAACAGCATTTGAAAATGAGGGCTTTAAGCTCAATACCGATCTGTACAACTTCTATGCACAGCACAAGATCTCAACTGAGGTTATAAGGACAAAGATGATGACAGGAATGGGTGAGATGGATGTTGAGTACACAGGAAGAGGCTTTATATCTTCCATGGGAACAGCTCTTTTCACCGGAGATATCATCGCAGAGGTTCCAAACAGCGATTATCCGGATTCACTTAAGGACAGCTTCAAAAAGTATGGCGATGCCGCTATAGTTGTAATCGGACGTGTTGGCGGAGAGGGATGTGACCTTCCCACTGATATGAGCGGGCACGCCACGGCAGATGAAGATAAAAATAAGACCTATCTTGAACTCGACAGCAGAGAAATCGACATGCTCAGGTATGTGAAAGCTCAGAAGGATGCTGGAGTTGTAAAAAAGATAGTTGTTGTTTTGAACACCGCTAACGCTCTTGAACTTGGATTCTTAAATGATGCTGACTATGGTATTGATGCTGCAATATGGGTTGGATGCATCGGGGATCAGGGTGCCAATGCAGTAGCAAAGGTCATAGATGGCACTGTTAATCCTTCAGGACGCACTGTTGATACATTTGTTTATGACCTTACAAAGGATCCTTCTTATGTGAACTTTGAGGATACCTATTATTCAAATGTTGACGGCTCGATAGGCGGATATGAATCAGGGTGCTTTAACGAGTATGAGGAAGGCATCTATGTGGGCTACTGATATTATGAGACAGCTGCAGCGGAGGCAATGAACGGCAACTATGCTGGATTTGATTACGACAGTACTGTAGTTTATCCGTTTGGGTATGGATTATCATACACAACTTTTGAAAAGAAGTTTTCAAGGGCATCTTTTTCAGGAAACACATATACATTCGATGTAGATGTAACAAATACCGGAGATGTTTCCGGTAAAGATGTAGTTGAGATCTATGCTGAGACTCCTTACACAGTCGGCGGTACTGAAAAGAGCAAAGTGGTTCTCGCAGGCTTTGCTAAGACAGATGTGCTTGATCCGGGGGCCACACAGACACTTACAATATCTTTTGACGCTGATGAGCTGGCTTCTTACGATTACAAAAATCATGGTTGCTATGTACTTGATAAGGGAACATATGGTTTTTACTTAAGTGACAATGCTCATAGCTGGGCGACAACAGATGCGACTGATTCAGAGCATTATTATTCAAACGAGTTATCTGAGAAAGTATTTGATGAAGCGAATAAGAGAGAATCAGATATGGTTGCAGCTACAAATCAGTTTGATGAGGTCTCAGCAGAATTTGTCGACGCATTTACCGAAGGAAAGCCGCTCAACTTTAGCAGAAGTGATTTTGCAGCTACTTTCCCTACAGCTCCCGGTGCTTTGGATATTGAGGCTGAAGACCATATCAAGGAAGCTCTTGAATCTGTATTCGATGAAAACACCAATGAAAAAACAGGCAACGTAAATGGAAGTCTCGTATATGAGCCTGCTATGCCGGTGACAGGAGCATCGAACGGACTTTCACTCATAAATCTTCGCGGCCTTGCTTACGATGATCCAAAGTGGGAAGATCTTCTTGACCAGCTTACTGTGGATGAAGTGACGGGTATGCTTTCAAATGCAGGATTTAACACGGCAGAGATCATTTCAATCGGCAAGCCTGCCACACTTGATTATGACGGTCCGATGGGATGGTCAACCTGGGTTTCTGCAAATGGTGCTGACGCTATATGCATAGGTTTCCCTGCAGAGGAGATGCTTGCTGCGACCTGGAACGTTGATATCGCAAGGCAGATGGGTGAGCTTGTAGGTGAACAGGGGATTTATAACGGCTTTAACGGCTGGTATGCTCCTGCCATGAACACACACAGAAACGCTTTTGCCGGAAGAAACTATGAGTACTACTCAGAGGACGGTCTTCTTGCAGGTAAGATTGCCGCATCCGAAGTAAGCGGAGCAATGAGCTACGGAGTATATACTTATCTCAAGCACTTTGCTGTAAATGATAAAGAAAACGGCAGAAACGGTATCGCAACCTGGCTCAACGAACAGGCGCTGAGGGAAATCTATTTAAGACCCTTTGAGATCACCGTAAAAGAGGCAAAGGCAAATATATCTTTTTATGATGAAAACAACGTCCTTCAGACCAAAGAGATCCAGGCAACAACAGCAATGATGAGTGCCTATAACAGGATTGGAACTGTCTGGTCAGGGGCACAGTACGGCCTTCAGACCCAGATACTTAGAAATGAGTGGGGATTCAGGGGCGCTGTAGAGTCCGACTACTTTGGCGGTTCGGCATATATGGATCCCGATTCCGGAATCCGTGCAGGCAATGATCTGATGCTGAACACCTTTGCAGATGGAAGCCTTTCAGATACTGCATCTTCTACAGGAGTAGCAGCGATAAGAAGAGCAGTTCATAATACACTTTACATGGTAGTTAATTCAAATGCGATGCAGGGGATCGTGCCCGGATCGACAGTTTCCTACAAGCTGTCGGGATGGCAGAAAGCACTGATCACAGGAGATATTGTTGCAGCTGCAGTGGTAATGATCGCAGTACTTATGATCATAAAGAAGAAAAAGAATGCGGCAAACTAATGAGTGCTGATCCTGCCCCTTAAGGGCAATCAGGATAGATAACATGGTCAGCGAAAGAGGAGAGTTTTTTGCTCTCCTTTTTTGCTTACTTGTATTTGACGAGCGTTTTTAGTAAAATTAGCTGGTGCCAAGGGAAATGAGCATTTTGAGCGTTAATTTTTCGGTACGCTTTGGAGAATAGATTTAATGAAAGAAATGATCCGCACGGACAAACTTGTATTTGAATATATCAGGCGTGATGAGGAAGGCAATGTCGAGGGCATTACAAGAGCTGTCGACGAGGTCGATATGAGCGTCAGCCCCGGTCAGTTTATTGCAATACTTGGGCATAATGGCTCAGGAAAATCTACACTGGCCAAACATTTCAATGCACTTCTTTACCCAACTGAGGGCGAGGTATATGTTGATGGAATGCGTACCGAAGATGGTGAGCATCTGTGGGACGTAAGGCAGGAAGCCGGGATGATATTCCAGAATCCCGACAATCAGATAATAGGGCAGATCGTCGAGGAGGATGTGGGATTCGGACCTGAGAACATGGGCGTTCCCACTGATGAGATCTGGGAGAGAGTTGATGAATCGCTAAAGGCAGTGAGGATGGACAAGTTCAGGAAATCGTCGCCCAATCATCTCTCCGGAGGACAGAAGCAGAGAGTATCTATTGCCGGTGTCATCGCCATGCATCCCAAGTGCATCATTATGGATGAACCGACCGCCATGCTTGACCCTACCGGAAGGCGAGAGGTGATAAGAGCTGCAAGAGCTCTCAATCAGGTGGAGAACATAACTGTTATCCTTATAACGCATTATATGGAAGAGGTTGTGGATGCAGACAGGGTCTTTGTAATGGACAAGGGAAAGGTTGTAATGGAAGGAACTCCCCGAGAGGTCTTTTCCCAGGTCGAGAAGCTAAAGGAGCTTAAGCTTGGTGTGCCGCAGGTTACACTTCTTGCTCATGAACTCAGAAAGAGCGGTGTACCGCTTCCCAATCCTATTCTTACGCGAAAAGAACTAGTGGATGCTCTTGTCGGCATCAGAAACAGCAGGAAAAAATAGATGTCTATTGTTTTAAGTCATGTTAATCACATATATGATGAAGACACAGCCATGGCGCATCCTGCGCTTATCGATGTAAACATCGATATACAGGACGGCGAGTTCATAGGTCTCATCGGGCACACCGGGTCCGGCAAGTCAACGCTCATCCAGCACATGAATGGTCTTATTGAGCCAACCAGTGGTCATATCTTTTTTGATGGAAAAGATATTGGCGAGCAGGGCTTCAATAAAAAAACTCTTAGGGCCAATGTCGGGCTGGTTTTTCAGTACCCCGAACATCAGCTCTTTGAATCTGACTGCTTTAAGGATGTATGCTTTGGCCCCAGGAACCTGGGACTTCCTCAGAAGGAAGTTGAGCTTAGGGCTTTTGAAGCCTTATCACAGGTTGGATTTGATCCTAATTATTTTTATCAGTCACCATTTGATCTTTCGGGAGGTCAGAAGAGAAGGGTGGCAATAGCCGGAGTCCTTGCAATGAAGCCAAGGGTATTAATACTTGATGAGCCCACGGCGGGACTTGATCCCAAGGGTAGGGAGGATATCCTTGGTCTTATCTCATCACTTCACAAAGAGATGAAGATAACCGTTATTCTGGTCAGCCACAGTATGGAAGATGTGGCGGACTATGTTGACAGGATCATTGTGATGAATAAGGGAAGGGTAGCATTTGACGCCCCGCCCAAGGAAGTCTTTTCACATTATAAGGAACTTGAAGAAATAGGGCTTGCTGCGCCGCAGGTGACGTATTGTATGCAGGATCTTGCTACGGCGGGATTTGATGTGGATACATCTGTTACAACACTTCAGGAAGCAAAAGAAGAAATACTAAAGGCACTGTCGAAATGCTAAGAGATATTACATTAGGGCAATATTACAGGGCGGATTCCGTGATCCACAGACTGGACCCAAGGGTCAAGATAGTGGCGACCTTCGTCTTTATAATATCCCTCTTTCTGGTTAAAAACTTCATAGGGTATCTGGTTGCGGGACTATTTTTATGCTTGTGCATAAAGCTCTCAACGGTGCCTCCCAAATTTATTTTCAGGGGTATGAAAGCGATTTTCTTTCTCCTTCTCATAACGATGGTCTTTAATCTGTTTTTGACACCGGGCGAGGCGCTTTTAAGCTTCTGGAAGATAAAGATAACAAAAGAGGGAATAAAGCTTGCGCTGATGATGGGAGTAAGGCTTGTATTTCTGATTACAGGTTCTTCTCTTATGACTCTTACCACGACCCCGAACAATCTCACAGATGGGCTTGAGGATCTCTTAAAACCCCTCAAAAAGATAAGAGTTCCGGTACATGAGATATCAATGATGATGTCCATTGCGCTCAGATTTATTCCGATACTCATGGAGGAGACGGATAAGATCATGAAAGCTCAGATGGCAAGGTGTGCCGATTTTGAGAGCGGGTCACTTATAAACCGTGCAAGAAGTCTTGTGCCGATTCTGGTTCCGCTTTTTATTTCGGCATTCAGAAGGGCCAATGATCTTGCGATGGCGATGGAGGCAAGGTGCTACCGCGGCGGAGAGGGCAGGACCAAGATGAAGCCGCTTATTTATAAGAAGGAAGATGCGATTGCATATCTGGTGCTTGTGATATATCTGGCACTTATCATTGTTTTGGGCAGGATACTGTTTAGCTGACCGGGAGAAGAGATATGGCTGATACGAAGAGAGTTCTTCTGGTGGTTTCGTACGACGGAACAGGCTACAGCGGATGGGCTTTTCAGAAGAGTACACACAATACAATTGAAGAGATGCTAAATCGCGCGATTTTCGGTCTGACAGGCGAAGAGGTGCATGTCATTGGCGCAAGCAGGACAGATGCCGGAGTTCATGCCTATGGAAATATAGCTGTGTTTGATACAAAGAGCACCATTCCGGGAGAGCGGTTCTCTTTTGCACTTAACCATATCCTGCCGGAGGATATAAGAGTAGTGGAGTCAAGGGAAGTAGACAGCTCTTTTCACCCAAGGCACTGTGAATGTGAGAAGACCTATGAATACAGGGTACTCAATACCAGGAGTCAGAATCCGGTAAAAAGGCTTTACTCTTATCACTACAGCATGCCGCTGGATGTGAAAGTTATGCAGCAGGCAGCAGATCTTCTGGTAGGCGAGCATGATTTTACAAGTTTTTGCAACACAGAATCCCAGGCGCTCAGCCACGTCCGTACAATAACTGATATCGGAGTCAGACGGGAAGGCGATGAAGTCATTATCACCGTGACCGGCAACGGATTTCTGTACAACATGGTTCGGATCATAGTCGGGACTCTTTTGCAGATAGGACGGGGCAAAGGAGTGCCTGAGGACATCACAGCGATGCTTGAAGCTAAAGACAGGTCGAAGGCAGGCCCCACAGCACCTGCTAAGGGACTTTTTTTACTCGGTTATAAGTATAAAAATCAGTTGACAAATCGGCAATAATAGTCATATAATATCTTACTGTGTGACATAGTGCGCACATATCATTTTGCTAAATGGCATATTGAAGTCCCGGTAAGCCTCAATATGTTCATATATACTGTGTGGATCAGGTGAAGGGTCCGTGCAGAACTTGCAATTTCAGCAATTGTTAAATTTTGTAATGGAGGAAACACAATGAACACTTATATGCCTAGTGCAACTACAATTGAGAAGAAGTGGTATGTAGTTGATGCTACAGATATGACTCTTGGTCGTCTTGCTTCAAACGTTGCAAACGTACTCAGAGGTAAGAACAAGCCAATCTATACACCTAACATCGATACAGGTGATTATGTAATCGTTATCAACGCTGAGAAGATCAAGGTATCAGGTAAGAAGCTTGATCAGAAGATGTACTGGCACCACACAGAGTATGTTGGTCATCACAAGGAGTACACACTCCGCCAGATGCTCCAGGACAAGCCCGAGAGAGTAATTGAGCACGCTGTAAAGGGAATGCTTCCCAAGGGACCTCTTGGAAGAGAGATGTACACCAAGCTCCATGTTTATGCCGGAGCAGAGCATCCACACGCAGCTCAGAAGCCTGAAGTTTTAACATTTTGATCGGGTAAGTGAAAGGAGAACGAAAAATGGCAAAGTCAGCTAATTACTATGGAACAGGTAGAAGAAAGAAATCAATCGCCAGAGTATACCTTGTATCCGGAAATGGAAATATAACAATCAATAAGAGACCTATCGACGAGTATTTCGGACTTGAGACACTCAAGGTTATCGTTAAGCAGCCCCTTGTAGCAACAGAGACAGCTGATAAGTTCGATGTTGTTGTAACTGTAAGAGGCGGCGGCACAACAGGTCAGGCCGGTGCTATCAGACACGGTATCTCTAGAGCACTCGTTCAGGCTGATAGGGACGAGTACAGACCTGTTCTCAAGAAGGCAGGATACCTCACAAGAGATCCTCGTATGAAGGAGAGAAAGAAGTACGGCTTGAAGAAAGCTCGTCGTGCTCCACAGTTCTCAAAGAGATGAGAATATCTGCTATTGCAGATTATTATTTCTTTGGAATTATTCAAAGATCTTTTACCGGAAGCCTGTGTGGCTTCCGGTTTTCTATTTAAGTCATTCCTATTCAGGAATTAAAAATTTCACTTTATGATTCTATAAAATGCATAGAAGACACTAGAAGATCCTATTTAGGCGCTTCTGTTGGCTTGTGTTTCTAAGTTTCTTGACTGCAAATCTAGCATTATTCTATATGAGTCAATCAGCGATAGTCGTGAGCATGACTGCAAATTAAGTATTGGTCTAAATGAGTCAATCGAAGATTGTCGTGAGCTTGACTGCAAATCCAGCATTGATCTATCTGAGTCAACTACAGAATTGAATTGCGTTGACCTCAAACCGTGTAATGCCAAGAGTGAGTCAATGGCTCTGGGTAATTCTCATGACCGCATTTCCCAAATTATGTTCTTAGGTCAACTCTTTAGATAGAATTTGTTGACTTCAAAACGAGTATAACTTATTATGAGTCAATTCCAAGTTAGTATTTGGTTGACCTCAATTCTTTAGCGTTCTAATTGAGTCATATGCTGATGATATAAGATATGACCTTCTCTTGATAAAGCCTTATTTGAATCAATCAAGAAACCCAAGCTACAAAAATATAAATAATAGGAATGATCTTTTGAATAAGGTAAAAACAATTTAAATAAACATTTTCAATAAAAGAAAGCATTATTTATAGCCATATTAAAGTAAATAAAATAAGAAAAGAGGACAAGCATTTGTATGGATTAAGAGAAATGCTATTACAGGAGCAAAAACACCTGCAAAGCATAATAGCTAATACAAGAGAAAAAGATATTGTGGCACCTGAAGGACGACTTCGCATATCGGTAGATCATGGAGTTACCAGATACTATCAGTGCATAGATGACAGATATGGTGAATACATACCAAGGGATAATGTACAGCTTCCTCGTCAACTGGCACAGAAAACATATAATGATGCAGTGATTAAGACTGCTGAGGCAAGAGCCAAGCATATTGCCAGGTGCCTTAAGGATTACAACGATGATGAGATTGAACAACTATTTACGTCGCTGCACCCTGAGAGACAGAAGCTTATTATTCCGGTTGAGCCAATATTTAGCCAATTGCAAGAACAATGGTACTCAGAGCCATATGTTGGGAAAGCTTTCAAGGAAGGAACACCGGTAATTCTTACGGAGAAAGGAGAACGTGTACGATCAAAATCGGAGAAAATCCTTGCAGACTACTTCTACAGAAATAATATATTGTACAAGTATGAAAAGCCCTTAAAGCTTGTTGGATACGGAACGGTTTATCCCGACTTTACGTTCCTTTCGAGAAAACAGCGAAGAGAGATTTATTGGTAGCACGAAGGAATGATGGACAAACCTGAATATGCCATTAAAGCGGTGAAAAAGCTTAATGGCTATCAAATGAACGGAATAATTCCCGGGGAACGTTTGATCCTTACATTTGAGACTGAACAAGATGTTTTGAATTCGAAGATCGTTAGTGATTTGGTGGATAAATATCTCAGATGAATTCACCAACCGCATACAGTAGCCCTGAGCTTTCCGCCGTACACAGCAGGTAAACAGAAACCTGTCCTGCGGTGTTTCATAACACTATTGTAATCGTTAAAAATGTTTCCATCAGCCTGATTGCACGTAATGATGAGGGACTGATTGTGGGGGTGTTTGGACTTACGGATTTCTGTTATTGGCTGTACGTGACAGACCTTGGGGTGGACAGAAACTATGAGAGGCTAAAAGTAACAGAGTTGTACATAGAAATAGCAAAGAAGTACGACACACGAAAGGAGAAACCCAAATCATAAAAGTGCGCAATGGCAAAATAATGCTGCTACGCATTTTTTATATTTATTTAAGATTATCACGTGACTAAGTATAGTAAAATAGTAGAGGCTTTAAGCACCGATAGTAAAGCAATTTGTTAAAAGGAAGGATGTTTTATGAATAAAAGAAGAAAAGGAATGCTCTCAATAATCTTAATGTTTGTGCTTGTTTTATCATGCACAGGCATAAGCGGATGTGGAAAAAGAAGTACAAAGGCACTGTCCGAATACTGGACAGCGGATTCTGCGGCAGCACAGAGCATTCGAAACTATGTGACGAAGGTTACTGACAAAAAGGATACCGAGAATTTTATCCCGGTGAAGGATCGTGTCGCCGTATTTGATATGGATGGTACTCTAACCTGTGAAACCTTTTACACATATTATGACACAATGATGTTCATCAATTACTGTCTTATAGATCATCCGGAGAGAGTATCCGATGAGCTTAAGGCAGCAGCGCTGGAGATTAAGCCCGGTTACACGGCAGGCGAGGAGCTGGCCAGGAATTTTGCCAAAGCCTATGCCGGCATGACTGTAAAAGAGCTGTATGACTATGCGGTGGAATTCGGCCAGAAACAGACCGACAGCTTCGAGAACATGCGCTACATCGATGGCTTTTATGAACCCATGGTTGAAATGGTGAGATATCTTTATGACAACGATTTTACAATCTATGTAGTCAGTGGTACCGAGCGGACTACCACCAGAGCCATCGTCGCCAATTCCCCTATAAAAGATTATGTTGACCCTGCTCATGTCATAGGAACCGAGTTTGAGGTCAAGGAAAAGGGATATGAAGACGTCTCTTCCAATATGGATTTCAAGTATTCTGACGGTGATGAACTTGTCTTTACCGGCGGATTCCTTCAGAAGAACCTGAACGCCAATAAGACAATCTGGATCGAGCGGGAAATCGGTCAGTACCCCGTCCTTGCCTTTGGAAACAGCGGCAGCGACACCAGCATGATGAACTATTGTCTGGACAAAAGAAATCCCTACCCCTCTGAAGCTTACATGGTAGTGGCAGATGACGATGTCAGGGAATGGGGTAAGCAGGACTGGGCAGAAAAATCAGCAGCTTACAAAGAGCAGGGCTATGTTCCAATCTCCATGAAAAACGACTTTTTGGAGATCTATCCCGAACCTATCAAAAGAGCTGCCGAGCAGTATATAGAGCCTGATTATGAATTGTCTGCGGATGGCAGTAATATTGTCCAGTTCCCGGATCAGAGCGCGGAGACTTCCGTAAGTGAAGAAACAGATGAGAATGTACTCCAGACTCTTTCAAGGGAGGGCTATACCCTGGAACAGGCAGTGGTTCTTAGCAGGCACAATATTCGTGCACCGCTCTCCGGCGAGGGATCTGCTCTGGATACAATAACTCCAAACAAATGGTTTGAGTGGTCGGCTCCGGCCAGTCAGCTCTCTGTAAGGGGAGGAATACTTGAGACCGAGATGGGCCAGTATTTTAGAAAATGGCTCGAGGCAGAAGGCCTCTTTGAGCAAAACTATCATCCAATAGACGGGGCAGTTCGCATATACGCAAACTCCAAGCAAAGAACTATAGCCACGGCGCAGTTCTTTTTAGCAGGACTTCTTCCCGTTGCCAATGCAGAGGTTGAGTACCATGCAGAATATGACACCATGGATCCTGTATTTAATCCGGTGTTCACCTATATGTCTGACGACTACTCTGCGGATATCGAGGAAGAGATAAAAAAGATTTATGGCACAGCCATGGCTGATCTTGGTGATAACTATGATCTGATTTCGGAAGTGATTGATGTCAAGGAGTCAGATGATTACAAGAATGGCGTCTTTACAGGGTTTGACGTGGGAGACTCAGAGTTTTCTTTTGAAGAGGGAAAAGAGCCTTCGGTGAAAGGTTCACTAAGGACTGCATGTCAGATATCTGATGCGCTGGTGCTTCAGTACTTTGAAGAGCCAGATCCTGTTAAGGCAGCTTTTGGTCATGATCTATCCGAAGCTGACTGGGAGACGATCTCAGAGATTAAAGATGTTTACGGCGATGTGCTCTTTTCAGCTCCATCTGTTTCAGTAAATGTGGCTCATCCGCTTCTTGAAGAAATTGAAAAAGAACTCACTGCGGAGGGCAGGCAGTTCACCTTCCTGTGCGGACATGACTCCAACCTGGCCAGCGTTATGTCGGCTCTTGAAATCCAGGAATACAGTCTTCCCGGAACGCTGGAAAAGACACCTATCGGAGGAAAGCTTGTAGTCAGTAAGTGGAAAGATAAGGATGGTCAGGAATTCATAAGCCTTGACATGGTCTATCAAAAGACCGGGCAGCTTCAGGAGATGTCACTTTTAAATGACGAGAATCCACCCGTGATCTACAATCTGAAACTTAAGGGAATAAACTCAGATGCTAACGGACTGTACAAGGCAAAGGATGTAATGGATCGCTTTGACAAGGCGATTGGAGCCTATGACAGTCTGGTAGAAGAATACGAGGCAGAAGACGCGGCTTAAGAGAGCTCTCAAAGATATAATTAATCTGTTGTTACAGATTTCGTAGGACCCGGTAGATTTGTACCGGGTCTTATTTTGATCAGTCCATTTGCGATATGTTATTATATCATTTGGTGAGGAGGCTGTATGAATAGCAAATTGTTTACACAGGCAATAATAAAAGTTATATCGGGGGTGATCCTTATAGGGGTTCTTTTGTTTGTACCCGCGGGATCTTTTTCGTATTGGAATGGGTGGCTACTTATGAGTGTTTTGTTTGTACCCATGATTGTCGCGGGATTTGTCATGATGAAGTTAAGCCCGCAGCTGTTGCAAAAGCGGCTTAACGCAAAAGAAGAACAATCTGAGCAGAAAACTGTCATCGTACTTAGCGCGTTGATGTTTCTTGCCGCTTTTATAGTGGCGGGACTTAATTTTCGATTTGGCTGGACCATTTTGCCAAATTGGATAGTCTATGCCGCAACTGCGGTGTTCTTGCTTGGCTATATGCTTTATGCCGAGGTTCTTAAGGAAAACGCTTACCTTTCAAGAACTGTTGAGGTGCAGCAAAATCAAAAGGTTATAGACACAGGCCTCTACGGAATTGTCAGACATCCCATGTACATGAGCACATTTCTTCTGTTTTTATCCATGCCTCTAATACTGGGATCTGTTATTTCTTTTGTTATCATGCTTGCATATATACCGATAATCGCTAAACGCATTCGCAATGAAGAAAGGGTACTTGAAGAAGGGCTTGAGGGATATTCAGATTACAAGAAGAAAGTAAAGTACAAGGTTATACCACTAATCTGGTAAATGGAATGATACAAAAAATGCGGGATATCTCTTTTATGATACGACATGAAAATCGAGATCTTCTATTGCTTTAATGAAAACATCGTCATCGATTTCTCTGTCAAATTCTATATCTACACGACCTTTTCTGAGGTTGACTTTACATGACGCGCCATCGATGCTGTTGATGGTGCGTTTTATTCTGTTTCTGCAGTTTTCACAATGCATTCCTTCTACAGTAAATGTTTTTTTACCGATGACAGGGTTATCAAGTTTTTTATCCGGAACTTTGACTACGGAGCTGCCACCGCAGCATCCGCCTTCACCTTTGAAATGCTTAATGGAACCTGATATCGCAAAGGTAATTATGAGTATCAGGACGACAATTGCAATTATATTAGAAATCATTTATACACGCTTCCTTGATAATTATTATCAGCTGACAGTATTGATATGGCTGTTAGCATATACTAACATATATTGTTGAAAATGTCCATAGTATATAAGGAGAAAAGTATGAGTTTAAGCAAACTTGGAAAAGACTGTCAGGCAGTTGTTGAAAAAATGACAGGCGACGAGAGATTTATGAGCAGGATCACATCCATTGGTCTTACACCGGGGTGCAGTATAAGGGTTATCAGAAATGATAAGAACAGACCTATGCTCATCTATTCAAGGGACACCCTAATTGCCCTTAACAGGAAAGAGTGCATGGGGATTGAGGTTATGGAGGTGGCAGGATGAGCGGTGCAACCATAGCCCTTCTTGGGCAGCCAAATTCCGGTAAATCCACACTTTTCAATGCTCTTACAGGGCTCAGGCAGCATGCCGGCAACTGGCCTGGAAAGACAGTCGAGAAGAAGGAAGGCAGCTTTTTATAGCTTTTATTGCATCTGCTGTTGGAAAAGAGGGTGCTATAGGTGTTATCAGCGCCCTGTTTACCGGTGGTAATCTTTCTGCAGCTTTCAACGATGCCATGAGCGGAGCAGGGGCGGCATCGAATCTGAATGAGATACTTCTTTCAAATGTATCAAAGGCTGAAGCTCTTGCTTTTATCTTTGCAATGACCTTCAATATGCCGTGTGTCGTAGCGCTTGCAGCTACATTCCAGGAGACTTATTCAGTTAAATGGACTGCAAGGATAGCCATTTATTATACTTTGACAGCCCTCCTTCTGGCGGCTATTGCGTACCGTATTGGACTTATCATTTTCTGATCAGGAGTTTTGTGAGGGATTATTATGAGAGATTTGATTGAACTGTTAAGTGATGGACGTGCCAGAACAGAAAAACTATTGGCGATTGAGCTTCACACTACAGTTGAGGATGTAAAAAGACAGATAGAATATTTGGAACACATGGGGATAATCCATAAAGTAGATGTTTCCTGCTGTAGCATAGGCTGCGGAGGGGACTGCGGAAAATGCGCTCCAAAGGACGGATTCAAGAATATGGGTGAGATGTATGAAATCAGGTAACAGCCCGTAAAGCCGGAGAAAATCAAAACGCGAAAACCATTAAGAGTTAATGAACTTCTCTACCTTTTCCATGATGCTCTCAAGATTTCTGATATCCGCAGCTGTGGAACTGGTTTCAAGCGAGTGATTGGCGCTATTTACGTTTTGAAGCTCCAGCTTAAGTTCATTACATTTTGCTGTGGCAATATCATTCGGACACCAGGGGTCATCAAGCCCATGGAAGACAATCCCGGCATTTTTCCCAAGCATTTCAAAAGTCTGCGGGACAGGAGTGAAAACAAGGTGCCTTGCCCCGACCTTAAGCTCACCGTCAAAATATGCAGCAAGGGCGGTGCCGATACTTTTTCCAATAAAGACAACATCACTGTAATCGGTAAAAGAAATGCTGCCAAGATGCTCTTTTATCTGGGAGGCTGCTATCTCAAAGGCCTCCTTCATTTTGGCCTTATCATTCATGATCTCACGGGCCTTATAAGGAAAATCATAGCTGACTTCAATTATTTCATATCCATTTTCCCTGGCAATTCTCTTGGAAAAATAAAGAAGCGGTTTATCGCTGTGATAGCCCATTCCCGGGAAAATAACTGCAACTTTTTTATTGTCCATATATGCCTCCATGACAGCATTATAAGTTACTGTTCACTCGCATACAGCTCGCTCCAGTAACGTATTCGCGCATTCATTAAAGTTCGACTTCGTCGAAGGAATGCGCTCACTACTGAATCAATTTCTCACGAAATGCGCAGCAGAGTGCGCATTTCTGTCTGAACAGTAACCATTATAACATAGTTTCAAAAAGGTACTATATCATTTGGACGATGCCTGTGTTAGTTTTATATTAGGAACACGGAACAGACAATATGGATTAAAGACAGGAGTATACTTATGAAAAAGAATATAAGACTGGTTCTGCTTGGAGAGTTGCTGCTTTTTGTAATTGTATTTACGCTTCTGATTGTTGGAGGCAGCTATGGATTATCAGCGGTAGCATGGTTTCTTGACCTGCCGTCTCTGCTCATTATCATTATGATACTGATACCGGGACTGATGATCATGGGGGAATGGAAGGACTTTACGAAGGCATTCTCCGTAGGGATAAAGGATTACAGGCTCCTGGAACTTAAAAACATTATTGAGGCGGTCGACGCAGCGCAGAAACTGACTGTCTTCGCAGCTCTTTTTGCTATAATAATATCCGGGGTACTTATTCTTGGGCATATCGACGATCTTTCAATGATAGGACCCAATCTTGCCGTATGCTTCCTGTCGGGTCTGTATGCAGTTATCATCGAGTTCTTTCTTTTGCCGCTGCGGTTAAATGCTGAGCGAAAAATGAATGAAGAAATGGATATGGAAGATGAATGATTTCCGGATCACAAAAGAGCGCTACCTTAATGTGGCTAAAAAATACGGACTTACAAAAAGAGAGCTTGAGCTTGGATATCTGAAGGTATCAGGGTTTTCAAACCGAAGGATTGCTTATATGCTGGGGATATCAGAGCAGACAGTAAAAAACCACTTTACCCGCATCTATGAAAAGGCCTGGGTTCCCGGAAGAAAGGAATTCAAAGAATTATTTATGGATGACAGATAACGCGGTATATCAGGCAAAGCAGGAGCAGTGGATGAAAGAATCCGGTAAAAGAGCTGTCGCAGTGATCATCATTGCAAATCTCTTATTGATATCAATTGGAATTGGCGGACATGTCCTGGGGAGGTTTGATTATTCTGATCACCTTGATGAGGTGGTTATTACAGTTGATGAAACGGGTATAACACTGAGGGAATTTGGATATTACATATTTCAGGTAGAGTCTTTTGTTCAGAAGCAGGCTCTTTTATATGACCCGGAAAATCCCGGACACTGGTGGAATACTCATTTTTCTGCAGGCCTGGATTCACAATTTGTTTGTGACCTGGCCAAAAAGACTGCAATAAATTCCTGTGTCGCAGAAGAAATATATTATCGGGAAGCACTTAACCTGGGATTGGTGCTTAGCACAGGTGAAGAAGCTCAGGTGATGGATGATGCAAAAGAAATGATCAATAACATGGAGCTGCAGCAGATGATGGCAACCGGTCTGGATGAAGAGATCATCTTTGATATGACCGGAAAACATGCACTTGCATCAAAGTACGCTATGATTCTCATGGGAGAAATAGATCCTGCTATATACCCCGGAGAGGCTGCCAGGCTGGTGAACTGGGACGGGGCTTTTTACCTGGAAGAGGTTCTTCCAAGGCATAAACTGAAGACAAACGACCGCGTTCTGGATAAAATAACGCTCGGAAAAATAACAGTTAATCAGCATTGATGAAGGAAATCAATTGAAAATATTACAGAATATGATATTATAGCTTTATAAATCGAAAGAAAGAGCACTTTTGTGTATAGGTGAAGAAATGAAGAATTGATGATCACTTTTAAGTCAACACAGTTTTTGACCCGTGGATGGGTTTATTGTGTATGCTTAAATCTGATTATCGCTTGGATTCTTCATTCTTACATATTACCGCAGGGTGATATATAGGTCTGTTTTGGCGAGTCTGTTTTTGCATACACACGTATGCGGAACAGACCTTTTTCATTTAATACGATGAAATTGCTCCGCAAATTCTGTCCCGGGAGAAAGGAGACCTGTATGTCACAGATAAATGTCAGTAATCTTACTTTTGGATATGAAGGCAGTTTTGACAACGTTTTTGAAAATGTTTCCTTTATGGTGGATACCAACTGGAAACTGGGATTCATAGGAAGGAACGGAAAAGGAAAGACGACTTTCTTAAACCTTCTGATGGGAAGGTATAAATATCAGGGTAATATCACTTCAAGCGCAGTATTCGATTATTTTCCGTATGTGGTTTCGGAAGAAGAGCTCGATAAGACTGCTGACGAACTCATGGAAAAATGGAAAGGCGGTGTGGAGAGCTGGCGCGTACTTTGCGAACTGCCCAAACTCTCTGTAGAGGCTGAGCTGCTCTACAGACCGTTTGGGACACTGAGCTTTGGAGAAAGAACGAAGATCATGCTTGCAGTTCTTTTCTCAGGGGAAAATGATTTCCTGCTCATAGATGAGCCGACGAATCACCTTGATATGGAGGCCAGGGAAATAGTAAAGTCGTACCTTTCTGAGAAAAAGGGCTTTATACTTGTATCCCATGACAGAGACCTTCTGGATGCATGCATCGACCATGTGCTGGTGCTTAACAGGGCAAGCATAGAGGTTCAGAGCGGCAATTTCTCAAGTTGGTGGGAAAACAAGGAGAAGGCAGATGCTTTTGCCAGGGCGGAAAATGAAAAGCATTTAAAAGAGATTGGCAAGCTGAAAGCGGCGGCAGAGCGAACCGCCAGGTGGGCGGATAAAAGTGAGAGCAGCAAAATAGGCTTTGATCCCATAAAGGAAAATGACAGATCAATATCCACGAGGTCGTTCATTGGTGCCAAGACCAAAAAGATGCAGTCCAGGGTAAAGTCCTTTGAGGGGAGAATGGACAGAGAGATTGAGGAAAAAGAGGGACTTCTTCAGGATATTGAACAGACGGCAGATTTAAAGATCATGCCGCTTAAGCACTACAAGGAGAGACTGATAGAATGCAGAAATTTATCTCTGAGATATATTGATGGTGATGAGGATGTCATACAGAATCTCTCATTTGAAGTTAAGCAGGGGGAGATAGTGTTTTTGAGCGGGGCTAACGGGAGCGGTAAATCGAGCCTCATAAAGGCAGTACTGGCGGAAAACGGCAATGGGCCCACAACGTATGGAAATATTGAAGCTTCAGGAGAATTATACGTCGCACCTAATCTGAAGATATCTTACATAAATCAGGATACCTCTCATCTTAAGGGAAGTCTGTCTGATCATGCTAAAAGAAACAACCTGGATTACAGTCTTTTCCTGGCTCTTATGCGGCAGCTTGATATGAACAGGGTGCAGTTTGATAAAAACATGGAGGATTTCTCTGAGGGACAAAAGAAAAAGGTGCTCATCGCATCAAGTCTTTTGACACCTGCGCATCTGTATATCTGGGATGAGCCTTTAAACTACATAGATGTATTTTCAAGGATGCAGATAGAAAGGCTTATTGAGCGCTTTAAACCCACCATGCTCCTTGTGGAGCATGATGTCAGGTTCAGGGAAAAGCTTGCGTCAAAAGAGATATATCTATGATCGTTTGAGTCTGCCGTAGCATAGGGCGAAAAAATCAGGGAATTGCTGATATGACCATTGCTTCTTTAGTCTTGCTGCGTCTTAGGATGGGGCTTGAAAACAGCCTCATCCATGCAGTTGATCCGCTGAGCACCCACACGATACCGGTGGCCAGCCAGAAATGCGCACTATGCTGCGCATTTCGTGAGAAAATGATTCAGTGGTGAGCGCATTCCTTCGACGAAGTCGAACTTTAGTGAATGCGCGAATACGTTACTGGAGCGAACTGTATGCGAGTGAACAGTAACAGGGAATGTCGCCCGGAGAGTACAGGTCACTTTTTGACAAAGATGGCAGTGCATTTTAAAATTAATTATGAAATTGTAACGAAATTTGGGTAAGAAGGGAGATTCGCAGATGGAACTTGAAAAATCAGGAAGAAGTTACAGAATGGCGCTAAAGCTTGGAGAGGCAGCAGCCAAAAAAGCAGTTCATGACGGAATTTCACCCTATCTCCCTGCGCTTGATACGCTTGAAGAAATCCAGAATAACCCAAAGCAGGTACATATAGGTCTTGTTGAACTTCCGCTTAGCAGGATCAAGGGCAATAAAGAGTCATCGAGAAACAATGCCTTTGCAAATAATTTTATGCCACTGTTTCCTCCGGAAACAGAATTTGGCGTAAAGTGGATATACCTTCACAACTCTTTTATGGAGGAAGGTATAAGAGATGCGATAAAGGTGTATGAATATCTTCACGACTTCTATGTGCAGGAGGGCAACAAGAGGGTATCGGTATCAAAATTTGAGAAGGTTGACTATATTCTCGCAGATGTCACAAGGATCATTCCTGAAAAGAGTGATTCAAAAGAAGTCGTAGCATATTATGAGTACCTGGACTTCTATAAGGCAACCGGCAATATGTATATCGTCTTCAGAGAGCCCGGTGAATATCAGCAGCTCGCAAGGCTCCTGGGCCAGAACCTCACGGATATATGGCCGGACAAAGTCAAAGAGGATCTGAAGTCTGCCTTCATTCTGTTTGAGAAGAAGTGCTCACAGGTCCTGAAATCAGATGACATCTACAGTGCAAGCGAGATGTTCCTCGTATACATATCTATTTTCCCTATGAAGACGCTTCTTAGCGACTCCGATGACCAGATCATAAATAACATAAGAATGGCAAGGGGAGAGCTCCTGCGCAGCGGAAGTACCGATGACATTCATTTCGTTGAGACTGTAAACTCTGATGGGGAAAAGCCAAGAAGATCAGGACTTCTTGGTCTGTTTGCGGCTCCTCCCAAGTACACGGAATCCTCACCTCTCAGAGTAGGATTTATCTACAATGCTCAGGTTGATGACTCAAGGTGGATAGACAGCCATGAGGCCGGAAGGTTATACCTGGACGAGATGACGGGTGACGAAGTAGTGACGTCAGTTTACTATGCCGAGCCCGGTGCCGGGGGCTATGAAAAAGCGCTTGAAGAAGCCGCTGCCGATAAGAATAATGTAATATTTACCGTGTCCCCAAAGATGATGTCCGAGACAGTTAAGGCTGCTGTAAGGAATCCGGATATCAAATATCTCAACTGCTCTATGGGAAATACGAGTTCATCTGTGAGGTGCTATCAGGGAAAGCTCTATGAGGCATCATTTCTTATGGGCATACTCTCGGCCGATATAATGCTGCGGGAGTCATGCGGTGGTAAAGACAGGGTGATCGGCTATCTGGTCCGCAATTTCGGAAACATGAGCATGGCCAACCTGAATGCTTTTGCCATAGGAGTATCACTCCTTGATCCGGACTGCAGGATTTCGATGAAATATGCCGGAAGCAGCGGAAACTTTGATTATATGTCAGAGTGGAAGGATGAAGGAGCCACAATGTATGCCGATTTTGAATACGCAATGAATTATTCGGGCAGCAAGAGACCCGGTGTATACAAAATGGCGGAAGGAAAAGATATTTATATCGGAGCTCCTTATTATAACTGGGGAAGATATTATCTTCAGATAGTTCAGTCAGTACTCAATGATGACTGGGAACTGCAGAAGCTTATAAATAGCCATACTGCAGCAAACTACTGGTTTGGACTATCCACAGGTGTGGTTGACCTAAGGATAGCGGAGCTTCCATATCAGACCAGAAAAATGCTATCATTTTTTAAAAGTTCCATTATTAATGGCAGTGTTGAGCCATTTTCCGGAGAATTGCGCTCAGGCAGCAAGATAATCCAGGACGCCATTGGTTCAAATACCAATGCAGTGTCTATAGTCTATGACACGCTTCCGCCTTCCAGGATAGCTGTCATGGACTGGATGAATGACAATATTCTATGAAGATACTGGCAGTTGCCGATGAAGAATCCAAGTCACTGTGGGATTTTTACTCTCCGGACAAGCTTGACGGTGTCGAGCTTATAATATCCTGCGGAGACTTAAGTGCGGAGTATCTGGAGTTTCTGGTTACCATGTCGAGCTGTCCTGTTCTTTATGTCCCGGGCAATCATGATTCGGCGTATGTCAACAGGCCGCCTGAGGGGTGTGAGAATATTGACGGCAGGGTATTTAAGTATAAGGGAGTGCGTATTTTTGGCCTGGGCGGCTCAATGAAGTACAAGCCCGGACCCTACATGTATTCGGAGGATGAGATGCGAAAGCGCATCTGGAAATCCAGGAAGGAAATTCTCAAAAGTGGGGGATTTGATATCCTTGTCACCCACTCACCTGTGAGGGGATACGGAGACATGAGTGATCTGCCTCACATCGGATATGAGTGCCTTGGAGATCTTTTGTATATCTGTCAGCCCGATTACATGCTCCATGGCCATGTCCATGCTGTATATATGAGCGGATTCAAGAGAGAGCAAAATCATCCCTCAGGCACCGTCATAATCAATGCCTTTGACAAATATATATTTGACTATTCTGCAAAAGAAAGCCACTCTGCCAAGCGTCTTAAGTTTGCAAAAGAGCTTTTGGGACAGTTTTTCCTGGGGGTCAATAAGGCAAAATAGAACCACTGATTTGAAAAAAATGATAACATATAATCATAAATTTTAATAAGAAGGAGGCTATTATGGGATCAGTTTCTAAGGTATATTTTACAAGGATAATAACACCGGAGCAGGTTGTGAAGATGTACGATACGCTTGGGAAAAAGCTTGAGGGAAAAGTTGCCGTCAAGGTACATTCCGGTGAAGATGGCAATCAGAATTTTTTAAAGCCGCAGTTTTTCAGACCCATGGTTGAGCATGTCGGCGGCACCGTTGTTGAGTGCAACACAGCCTATGAGGGAGAGAGAAACAGCACGGACAAACATCTGCCTCTTATTACGAAGCACGGCTGGAATGACTTTTTTGTAGTTGATCTCATGGATGCCGAAGGACCGGATGTCGAGCTTCCTATATCTCATCCGGGACATCTAAAGAGCGACATTGTGGGCAAGAATCTTATGAACTATGACTCTATGCTTGTGCTGTCCCATTTCAAGGGTCATCCCATGGGAGGATACGGCGGAGCGCTCAAGCAGCTCTCGATAGGATGCGCTTCAACTGCAGGTAAGGTCAATATCCATTCTGCAGGCAAGTACGTAAAAGCCGAAGAGCAGGGCATTGTATGGGGAGATCTTCCGCCTCAGGACGCATTTCTTGAATCAATGGCAGAGGCAGCATCTGCTGTAGTAGATCATTTTCATGGGAACATTGTATACATAAATGTCATGAAGAATCTCTCTGTTGACTGTGACTGCTGTGCTGTAGCAGAGGATCCGTGCATGGCAGATGTAGGAATACTTGCTGCAACCGATCCTGTGGCAATTGACAGGGCCTGCATGGACCTTATATACAAGTCTGAGGATCCCGGTCGCGACCATTTCCTTGAGAGGGTTAAGACAAGAAACGGGGAGCATGCCATGGAGACGGCAGCAGAAATGGGATATGGCGTATTGGAGTATGAACTGATAGAAGTTAATTAAATCTCAGCATGGACTCTTGATGAGCGTTATTCCGCCAGATGGGAGAAGGAGGCAGATATGGATAACAAAACAGCAACTGTTTTTGACACAAATAAGTATTTGCTTGGTGAGAGCCCGTTTTATGATCCAAGATATAAGCGCTATTCCTGGGTAGATATAATCGCCAACAGGTTTTATCGGCTGTCTGAGGATGGTGAGAGAAGATGCTTCGATCTTGGACAGCCCATCGGTGCAGCAGTTCCAATAAAGGACAGGAGCGGATACCTTCTTGCTGCAAGGGATGGACTTTATCTTCTTCGGCATGGGAAAACCGATATTGTATGCGAGCTGGGCTCGGTATATAAATCCTATTGGAGATCCAATGATGCAAAGGCTGATCCGAAAGGAAGAGTTTTTTTCGGGGCGTCGGTAGTAGATGATCATGAGCCTGAGGGGGCGCTTTTTTCCTATGACAAGGGAAAGATAGCCTGCCTTGTGCCGGGTACCAGGATATCAAACGGTATGGCGTTTGACAAAGCGCAAAAGAAATTCTTCTTCTCCGACTCAGAGGAATATGCTGTTTTTGTTTATGATTACAACATATCCGACGGTAGCATTTCTAACAGGAAAGTGCTCTTTAACGTGGAAGACGGCGTGCCGGATGGAATGTGTATAGACTCAGAGGACAATCTGTACGTTGCAATCTGGGGAGGAAGACGCATAGAAAAGAGAAGCTCCAGGACCGGAGAGAAGCTCGGAGAGATAGCGGTTCCGGCTGAGCATGTGACATCCTGCTGCTTTGGAGGAGACGATCTTATGACACTCTTTATCACATCATCCGGAGACGGTCTTGATGGGGAATATGACGGATGTATATTCGAGTGCAGGGTCGATACAAAGGGCGTATGGCCGGACTATGCTGATATAGCAATAGATGAAAATGGGGGACTTTAATGAGAGCAGTTGTTACCAGGGTACTCTCTGCATCGGTATCTATCGATGGCAGAGAGGTATCTTCAATAGACAAGGGATTTCTTGTGCTCCTTGGAGTACACAGGGATGACACGAGGGAGCAGGCGGTTAAGATTGCGGATAAGATATGCGGACTTAGGATCTTTGAGGACGATGAGGGCAAGATGAATATCAATCCCAAAGATGCCGGTGCAGAGCTCCTTATCGTGAGCCAGTTCACTCTTTATGCTGACTGCAGCTCCAGGAGACCCGGATTTACCGAGGCTGCAAGGCCGGAGATATCAGAGCCTTTATATGAGTTGGTGGTAAAAGAGTGCAGAGACAGGGGGTTCGAAGTTGGAACCGGTGAGTTTGGCGCTGACATGAAGGTTGCGTCTGTCAACGACGGTCCGGTCACGATCATCCTGGATACCGCTGATTTTATGAAACACTGAGCCCGCGGGTTTTTGGGAGATAAGAAAAACGTACCGGAGACTTATAAGATGAACATTAAAATACCGGATAAGGTAAAAAACGGCATATACATAGGTGTGATAGCTGTTTCGCTGATCGCTGTGATCATACTGTGCGTAACCTATAGCAGGGACAGGACAGGCAGGGGAGATTCAGACCTTGCCACTATGTCGGCATCTCTTAAACCAAAAGAGGACAATGTCAAAGTGACAGTCAGTACTGAAGTATTGGAAGACGGTCTTTCCGATATGGGATTTCTTGTGACACAGGAATACTATTTCACCCAGGTTGAGAAGTACACCAAGGAGAAGAAGCTGTTTAGCATCATCCCGTCTTCTTCTGAGATGATGTACAGCTACGAGGGGTCTGTGCTCGCCGGCATTGATTTTGAAAAGATAAGGGTGACCAAGGACGATGAATCCAAGACTGTGAGCGTGGAACTGCCCGAGTCTGAGATCATGACAGTTACCATCGACAAGGATACGTTTGAGGTCTATTCCGAGAGCGACTCTCTGTGGAATCCGCTCAAGCTTGAGGACTACAACATGTCACTTTCGGAGTTTGAGGAGGCCGCCAAAAACAAGGCGCTTGAAGATGGAATCCTGGAGAGAAGCGATGAGCAGGCAAGAAAGCTTGTGACGGGATTCATTAAGAATTACCCATCGCTTGGCGACTATGATATAAAATTCTGACGGGAGGAAGAGGCAGAGTGGAAATAAGACCTGAACTTAAAACCTGCGCAAAGATAGCTCTTTTGCTTCTGCTTGCAGTTATATCACTGACCAGGATAGCACCATTTATGGCTGATCCGTCCAACCACAGGCACTCCATTGAGCAGACAGAGGAGAAGATAGGGGCTGTGATCACACTCTCCGGCGGGGCAGCAGCCACATCGGCGACGCTCTCACTCCTGCCCGGAGATCTGGGAACACCTCTTGCTGAGCAGCTTGCGGAGATGGCAACCTATTTTCTGCTGATACTAAGTGCCTTGTATCTGGAGAAGTTTCTTATCACCATCTCGGCGCATATAGCTTTTTCTGTTATGATACCAGCCGCATGTCTTCTGTGGTGCCTGTCCATTCTTTTGAAAAAGAAATTTCTTCGAACCATCGCGCTTAAGATCGCCCTCATGGGCATGGTGATCTTTCTGATCGTTCCCGCGAGCATCCTTCTATCCGACATGGTGTATCAGACCCAGGCGGATACGGTAAACGGGACGATAGAGGAGTACAATAACCTTGATATAGACGGCAATACTGATTCCGGCGGCGCTATTGACACTGGCGGCATATCGGGCACTACGATCGACAGTATTTCGTCATTTTTGGGAGATATGCTCGAGTCACTTGCGGTAATGATCGTGACTTCGTGTGTTATACCGATTTTGGTGTTTGTGTTCCTGGCGTGGATCATAAAGATAGTTTTCATTCCCGGCGAGAAAAATGAGTGATGGTGTTACAGTTTTGAGTCAATGGGGACGTTACAGTTTTGAGTCATTGGGGACGTTACAGTTTGACTCATTTTGCAAAGCAAAACGAGTCAAACTGTAACGTCCCCATTGACTCATATTGACCTTACCGGCC
>CAMNEA010000025.1 GCA_946536145.1 uncultured Butyrivibrio sp. | reverse complement strand
TGGGGAGCCAATCGACCCGGTATGAAAAAAGTTTTGTTGGGGGAGTCAGAAGTTTTTGTACTTCTGATATGCGTTTATCATACTTGCTAAATTTGGACAAAATATGTACGGTTTATAAATAAAACATAAAGTAATTCGAAATAATAAATAATTCAAGTACGATATATAGTTAATAAAATGATGTGACAGATATTATTCATTGTCACCCGGACATAAATAAGGTATTCTATTATTAGCACGATTCAATCTACAAATCGTAAGGAGATGAACAATATAATGAAAAATATCCTGTTTGTGGCTTCAGAAGGTGTACCATTTATCAAGACGGGAGGACTCGCAGACGTAGTCGGATCTCTTCCCAAGAATATCGACAGAAGGTACTTTGACGTCCGCGTAATACTTCCTCTTTATAAGTGTATCAGTCAGCAGATGAAGGACAGAATGGAGTACCAGTCCAACTTCTACATGGATTTCCATTGGAAAAATGAATATGTGGGAATTTTTAAGGCTGAAGTTGACGGTATTAAGTATTATTTCATTGATAATGAGTTTTATTTCAATGGGATGAAGCCTTACAGTGACGATGTGATCTTTGAGATCGAGAAGTTTGCCTTTTTCTCTAAGGCAGCTCTTTCAATCCTGCCTGTCATAGATTTCAGGCCTGACATCATTCACTGCCACGACTGGCAGACCGGACTTATTCCGGTATATCTCAAGGAGAGATTCCAGGGAAGTGAATTCTACAGGGGTATCAAGGCAATAATGACTATCCATAACCTCAAGTTCCAGGGCAAGTGGGACATCAAGAAGGTTCAGGATATCACAGGGCTTCCTGACTATTACTTCACACCTGACAAGCTTGGACTCTATAAGGATGCCGATCTTTTGAAGGGCGGTATTGTATATGCCGATGCCATAACTACAGTCAGCAAAGCCTACGCTGAGGAGATCAAGACTGAGTTCTACGGCGAGGAGCTGGATGGCCTTTTAAGAGCAAGATCCAACGACCTTAGAGGAATTGTCAATGGTATTGACTACGATGAATTCAATCCTGAGACAGACCAGTATATTCCTTACAAATATAACGCGATCAATTTCCGCAAGGAGAAGATCAAGAACAAGAAAGCTCTTCAGAAGGAACTGGGACTTGCTGAAGATGAAAAGATTATGATGATCGGTATTGTGTCAAGACTAACCGATCAGAAGGGCTTTGACCTTATCAATTATGTTCTGGATGAGCTGTGCCAGGATGCTGTTCAGCTTGTAGTCCTTGGAACCGGAACAGAGCAGTATGAGAACTCTTTCAGACATTTTGATTGGAAGTATCATGACAAGGTATCGGCTAATATCTATTACTCCGAGCCTATGTCGCACAAGATTTACGCTGCTTCCGATGTGTTCCTTATGCCTTCACTTTTTGAGCCTTGCGGACTGTCGCAGCTCATGGCTCTCAGATACGGTACTATTCCGATCGTAAGACAGACAGGCGGTCTGATTGATACTGTAGAGCCTTACAACAAATTTGAGAGCACGGGAACAGGCTTTGGCTTCCTTAACTACAATGCCCATGAGATGCTTGGAACTATCCGTGAAGCCGAGCATGTATACTATGACCAGAAGCGTGAATGGAACAAGATGATCGACAGAGCGATGGCAGTTGACTTCTCATGGAAGGTATCTGCTGAGAAATATCAGGAGATGTACGACTGGCTGAAGCCATGATCAGTAACCACAACTTAGATGGAGAGTAACACAGATAATAATAATTCCAAAAAGGGACTGCTTTTTCAGGCCGGGATTCTTGCTATTGCAGGAGTGATATCAAGGATCATCGGCCTGTTATACGGAAGTCCTCTTGCAGCCATTATCGGAGATGAAGGTAATGGCTATTATGGTGCGGCTTATGCCATTTACACCATAGTTCTTTTGATATCCTCTTATAGCATTCCTTCTGCTATGTCCAAGATCATTTCCGGCAAACTTGCGGTAAAAGAATACAGAAACGCCCACAGGATATTCAGGTGCGCACTGGTGTATGTGGCTGTAGTGGGAGGAGTCGGAAGCCTTGTCCTGTTTTTTGCGGCAGATATACTTGTTGCCGGAAGATCGGCGCTGGTGCTTAGGTTTTTTGCTCCTACCATATTTTTGTTCGGATTTCTCGGAGTCCTTCGCGGCTATTTTCAGGCACACAGAACCATGGTTCCCACATCTTTGTCCCAGCTCATTGAACAGGTCTTTAATGCCATTGTCAGCATAGGAGGCGCTATAGTTCTCACCAATATGGCAGGGCGGGAAGACCCGGCAAAGAGGGCGGTTTACGGCGCCATCGGAAGTGCTTTGGGAACAGGCTCGGGAGTTGTTATTGCGCTTATTTTTATGTATCTCGTTTACAGGTACAACAGGAAGGCTATCTCGGTCAGGATTGAAAAAGACAAACATGAGGAGATGCCAAATAAAGAGATTTATAAGATGATCCTTATGATAGTTACTCCTTTCATCCTGAGTACTTTTATTTACAACCTGTCTACTTCTCTCAATTCAACGCTTTTTAGCAGGATACTCATGCATGTCAAGAATATGGAGGAGAGCAGCGTAGCCTACCAGTATGGTATTTTTTCAAGGAAGGCAATGGTAATAACTAATCTTCCGATAGCTCTTGCGAGTGCTGCAGCCGCGGCGATGATCCCTGAGGTGTCGACGACATTTGCAAGAGGTGAGATAAAGGAAGCAGGGCATACTGTTTCCAGAGTTACAAGAGTCATACTGATGATATCCATACCATGTGCGGTCGGACTGTTTGCACTGGCAAGACCTGTTATGATGATCCTCTTTCCGCAGAAAGCATCTCTTGATGAAGCGGCCATGCTGCTGAGATTCCTGGCGGTGACAGTGGTTTTTTATTCTCTTTCAACAGTCACGAACGCCGTGCTGCAGGGGATAGGCAAAGTCAATGCGCCTGTAATCAACGCCCTGATAGCACTGGTGATCCAGAGCGCAGTCCTTACGATTCTTCTGGTATATACAGAACTTGGTGATATCGCTCTCTGCATTGTTACGATCGTTTATTCATTTATGATGTGTATACTGAACAATGTGGTCATGGTGAAAAAGCTTCCAATAACTACGGACTTTAAGAAGACATATATTCTTCCGGTTATTTCTTCTGCAGTGATGGGAGCTTTGGCATTTGGTATTTATGAACTGGCTGCTTTATTAATAGGAAGAACTGCACTTGGAGATTATTTTGTAAACTTGATTTCAACCATAATCGCGGTATTTGCAGCGGTGTTTGTCTACTTCCTGGTTCTTATCAAATCCGGAGGAGCATCGGAAGAAGATATTAAGCGGTTTCCAAAGGGCACCGCCATAGCAGGTCTTCTAAAGCGTATAAGAATCCTATAATTGAATGACTTCTTGAATGATTTTCAAAATAGGGAGCTGTAAAAATAAATTTTACAGTTTCCTATTTTTTTATCAAAAAAATTTCAAAATATGATGATTCATATGATTATAAATGTTATAATATTTTATAAATGTTTAATACTTTTTTTATAATGAGCAAGATTTGGGAGGAAAACATATGAAAAAGTTGACGAAGTGGCTGGCGTTTCTTTTAGCAATAGCTCTTGTTACTACCACATTTGGCAGCAACTATGCAACTGCCAGGGTTTTCGCCGAAGAAGAGGGCAGCGAATCTGAACTCTTCGAAGAAATACCCGAAGAAGAACCTGAGGACGAAGGCGAAGGTGAGGAAGAAGAGGAAGAAGAGGAAGAAGAGGAAGAGACGGCTACTGAGGAGGAAGAGGAACAGGAGTCTGAGGATCCTGAAGATTCTGAAGAGACTTCTTCAGAAGATAATGATGATGCGAAGGATGAAGCTCCTGAGGCAGAAGAAAACGGCAATGAAGATGCGCAGGTACCTGAGCAGGACAATTCTTCTGACGCTGCACAGAATCCTGAGGATGCATCATCAGAGATTACAGAAGATGCTTCAACCGGATCTTCCGAAGAGGTGACAGAGGAACCTGAGAATGCACCGGCTGAGGCTTCCGAAGAAGTGACAGAGGAACCTGAGGATGCTTCTAATGAGGCTTCTACAGAAGAAGACGCTGCGGGAGTTTCTAAAGAGGCAACAACCGAGACATCTCAGGAAGGAAAAGGAGACATTTCCGATGAGTCCGCAGCAGAGACTTCCGAAGAAGTAATAGAGGATTCAGAAGAGGCTGCAGCAGAAGATGAAGAGGAAGTTTCTGATGAAGCAGCAAAGGAATCATCAGAAGAGCTTACCGATGATGCTTCTAAAGAGTCATCTGAGATCAAAGAAGACGAAGAGGACGAAGCATCATCTGAGTCATCGAAAGATAATATAAAAGAATCTGTTGATGACGCAGCGGCAGAAGGATCTTCACTTCTTGAAGAGGATGAGGATGCATCAAGCCTTGCTTCTTCGACTGACAAGACCAAGAAGGACCTTAAGGATAAGAAAGAGAAGAAAGAAAAGAAAGTAAAGGAAGAAAAAGAAGAAATTGAAAAAACAAAAGCTGTAGATGATCACGTCAATATGGGCGATGTTGATATTGTTCTACATGCTGATGCAGGTATTCTTCCAAATGATGCATATCTTGAAGTCAGCAAGGTATCATCCTCAAGTGAGAACGCTATTAAGGAAATGATCGACGGGGAACTCGGAGAAGAGACGACCGTTGAGGAAACTTTTTCATATGATATAAATATTCGTTCAGAGAGTTGCGTTACCGATGATAACCCCAAGGGCTATATTCAGCCTGAAGATGGTTCGGTTGAGATCAGGTTTGAAGATGTAAGCGGAGCATCCAGTGAAGATGTTTCACTTGCTGTGTATCATGTGTCAGATGACCTCTCGGGTGCTACAGAGATGGCTACAGAGGGAACAGATGCTACAGATATCGGTATCGATACAACACACTTCTCGATATACACTGTTGTTCTGGTTCAGAAGTTTGAGGCGGAGCTTGATCTTGGGTTCCTGAAACCCGGGATAGAATTGGATTATTCTTTTTCAGTCAATGTAGAGGCAGTTGTTGATGAGAATGGAACATATACAGGAATCGGTGATGGTGGAAATGTAGAACTTAACTTTGACAATGAGAAGGCGCAGCTTCTTCTGCTCGAGGTTTCTGAGTCTGCATATGCGGTAAGCGCAGATAACGTTGCATCATACCTTGGAATTTCATCTGAAGAATACAATTTTGATCATGCCGAGTATGAAGGGAAAAGGTTTGACAGATTCTACAGAGACTATTTGAAGAGCTATAAGTGGTTCACGAATAACAAGCTTGTTACTGCAACAGTAGAGCTCTACAATGGCGATGAATTAGTATGTGATGATGCCGGAGCTGCAGGTCAGGGCAAGATCAAATTTGTATATACGCACAAGGCTATAGAGCAGCCCGTTGCAGAGAATGTAGATATTGAGATTACTATTACCGGTGACAAGAAGACGGTTGAACTTCCTTCTGAAATAGAAGAGCCTGTAACTGCAACATTTGAGATTACTTCAGCCAATAAAGATAAATATACAGCTGAGCTTAAGGCAGAAAAAGACAGAAAAGGTGATCTGGCAACAACTGAAGAGATCACTGATGAACCCGTTGAATCTACTGTAGATCCATCTGACTTTATTATAAAGGACAAGGTATCAGGCGATGTAGTTGAAAATGCGGTTGTTACTTTGAAGTATGATGATATCTACAAGGGTAAAGTATCTATAACATGCTCAAGCGATAAGGTTGCATTCTTCGTTCGTTACCCTGACAAGGGACTTCCCGGAAGTGCTGCTTCACAGCCTAAGCCTTTGTACTGGCCTGACACCACTATAAGCGGTCCTCAGAAAGACAGGGTTTGGATTGGATACGCGGTTCCGTTTACAGGACCTCTTTACGATGAATTCGGACTTAAGAATGTAATTCGGTATTGCCCGAATGATGAGATAGATAATGGAGATTATAAGCTCAGCGACAAGATACCCGGTGTATCATCCGACGATATTATCTGGTATACATACAAGACTGAGCCCGACGGACTTCATATAGATGGATATGTAAGTAATCAGCCTACAGAAGTAATCTATGATAAGAATGACGGAACACAGACTCCTCCGACATACACTGATAAGACCAAGACAGGTCCTTACACAGTACTTGGAAGAGCAAGTGATAATATAACTGATGTTAATAGTCCGTTTAATCTTACAAAGAGATACGGATACAGATTCCTTGGATGGAGTTTACAGAAAGACAACGTTGATTATAACCCCGGAGACAGATTTGTACTGATGAACAAGACCTATCTGTACGCAATGTGGGAGAGAGTTGATCTTAATGGTTACTACAAAGTAGTTGGACATTTCCAGAATGAAGATGGCAAAGGCTACACAGATGTTACACTTCAGGATGTAGACAGTGTTACATTTAATGTAGAAGATAAGAATCCAGGATTTGTAACTGCTGCATCTTACCGCGAAAATACTAAGATCTATGACAATGTAAGCTATTATCTCAATGACAAGGATGAGTCATATGAGGGCGTAGTTGATCCCGAAAAAAATACTGTTGACAATCCGCTGGTTCTTCACGTTTACTATCTCAGAAAGTCACTTGGAACTCAGATTGTGATTCGGGCAGCCAGTGACAAAAAGGTTTATGATGGTACAGCCCTTGTTAATTCAAATGTTAAAAGCATAGAAATTTTTGGCAATGATGCGGATGATTATTCTGTAGAAGATGTTGTTGTAACCGGAGAAGTTACTAATGTTGGCACTGCTCCAAACGTTGTTGAATCGTATGTTGTTAAGAGAGATGGCAAGGTCATTGATCCTACACAAGAAGAGGGACTTACAGTTTCAACAATCGACGGTGACCTTGAAGTAACCAAGAGGAAGGTCGAGATCATAGTTCCTTCAGCAACTAAGGCATACGACGGCAAGTCATATACTGCAACAGATTTTAAGAATGACGGACACCAGGTTTCTGTAGCAGATGTAACACCCAAGTCAAAGCTGACAACACTTGATCTTAAGGCAGTTGTATCTATTCCGACTGATATTAAAACTGTAAATGCATCTAAGATTTCTGATGAGGAGATTACGATTGATTATACTCTGAAGTTTACCAATGCCATTGGGCAGGAGATTGAGGCAACAACTGACAACTTTGATATTACTGTAATCAACGGTGACCTTGTAATCGAGCCTACGCTTGTAACTATCAGATCGGCATCGCTTGAGAAGGAGTTTGACGGAAAGCCTCTTATTAATGGAGATACACCTCTGGAGATTGAGAAAGGATGGATCGATGGAGAGGGTGCAGATTACACCTTTACGGGTTCGCTGACGAAATCAGGATTTGCCGAAGAAGGCAATACCTTTGAGTTCACACCTAAGAAGGGCACAGACTTCAGCAATTACACATTTGTTGATAAATTTGGAAGATCTACAGTTTCATTTGGTAACCTCACGGTTACTCCTATCAAGAAGTTCAAGTTCATTGTTACTCTCCATGCAGATGCAGAAGGTGATGGCAATGACACACATGTACTTTACAACGGCAAGACACAGACAGCAGATATGAACATCAAGCTTCATATTACTTCTGAAGAGAAGCATTCTGAGTATGAAGAAGAGGAAGTCGATGAGGATGAGGTTATTGAATCAGCTAATGTCTTCTCAATACTTAAGGAAGCTGCCGGCAGTATGTTTGGTGCGCTGTTAGCTGATGCAAGATCCATGTTTGTACTTAAGGCAGATGCTGCTGACAAGGATATATCCGAGACTGTAACTTATAAGGGAACAACTTACACAATTTCCGGTCTGAAGCTTACCGGAGGAGAGGGAATTGATGTACTGCTCAATGAGGATGGCAGCATTAAGGGATATCCTATAGTTCTCGATTACAGAAACATGAAGATTTCGACCAGTGATGGAACTGATGTTACAGATGAGGTTGCTGAGCACGAGGATGAAGAAATAGTTGGTTATCTCTACATCCATCCGAGGGAAGTAACACTTACATCTGCATCAGGACAGAAGAAATTCGATGGAAAACCTCTTACAGCAAAGAGTGTTACTGTCAGCGGCAAGCATGGTTTTGCTGATAATGAAGGCGCAAAATACGATATAACCGGTTCGCAGACACAAGTTGGTGACAGCAAGAACTACTTCACATACGAGCTTGTAAATGCGAAAGCTGACAACTACATCATTACTCAGGTAGAGGGAACTTTGAAGGTTATAGATGATGATACACCGGTTATACCTGATAACCCTGATGTACCGGTTAATCCTGAGGATCCTGATGATCCTATAACACCGGATACACCTGATAACCGGGTAACACCTGATACACCGGAAGTTCCTGATGACCCTGATGTACCGGTTAATCCTGAGGATCCTGATGATCCTGTAACACCGGATACACCGGATAATCCTGTAATACCTGACACACCGGAAGTTCCTGATGTTCCTGATGACCCGGATAACCCGGACAACCCGGACAACCCGGATGATCCTGACGTGCCGGACGTTCCGGTTGACATAGTAACACCTCCCGGACTGTTTGGTCAGGTACTTGGCGCAAGGCGTGTTGACGAAGGAAACGGTGGCAGAGGTGGTGCTGCGGTTCTCGGCGCAAGAAGAAGCGGAACAGATGATCCTGCTGATACTCTTGGAAGAATTATTACAATCCTTGTTGCTGCAGCAATCGGATTCGCAATGGTCTTCATAAAGAGAAGGAATCGCGAAAAGAAATAAAAAAATAATGTAAGAAAAAAGTCTGACCACTCAAATGGGTGGTCAGACTTTTTTGTGCGCCTTGCGGCGCACGTTTCAGAAAAATTATTCATTTAATAGCTTAAGCGATGAAATATCGGGTGAAATTGCCATTGAGTAATTGGTGTAGTACACAACAAATCCGGGCTTTGCGCCGTTTGGCTTTTTTACATCCTTGCGCCTTAGATAGTCGATTTCAACTTTTTCCTGATTTTTGCCCTTTGAGTAGAATGCAGCAAGTGCAGCCGCTTCCTCAAATGCCCGGTCAGGAACGTCTTTTCCTCCTGTGAGCAGCACAACATGTGAACCTGGGATCTTCTTGGCATGAAACCACCAGTCACCGCCATTTGCGGTTTTGAAGGTGAGCTCATCGTTTTGCAGGTTGTTCTTGCCAACGAAGATATCGAAACCATCGCTCGAGACATAGTGGAAAGGACGGCTAGTCACCTTTTCACGGCGAGAGCCTGTGTGGCTGCCCCTGGAATTGATATAGCCGCTCTCAAACAGCTCCTGCCTGATCTGAACAAGGTCAGCCTCGGTCTGCGCGATATCGAGCGAGTTTGCTATGGATTCGAGCTGCTCGATTGACTGTCCGGATTCCTTCATCTGTTCCTCGAGGGCTTCCTGTGTGCGCTTTAGCTTGGTATATTTATCGAAGTACTTCTTTGCATTCTGGTTTGGCGTAAGAGTAGGGTCAAGCGGGATGGTTACATCTTCTCCGGTATTATAGTCATTGACTGTTATCGACTTATCACCCTCCTTGGCGCTGTAGCCATAGGTGTTCAGAAGCTCACCCCAGGTCCGGTATTTGTCCTTTTTCTCGGAGTCCTTAAGCTGTTTTAGCTGAAGATCATATTTCCTGACGTTCCTCTCAAGGACTGTCTGGACAATTTTGCGAAGATCTACTGATTTCTGACGGATTCTTGTGACAGCGTTTTTCTCGGCGTAGTACTTAAGGATCAGCTCCGATATGTCGCTGCAGCGCTTGAATTTGTCTGATTCGCCGGTATCTTCAGTAAATCCGTAAACCGTGAGAGGGATGGAAGAGTACTCCTTAGGGGCGCCACCTATATAGTAAATTACCGGTGTAAAATCCCCGGTTTTGACAGTATCCATAACCGCGTCAAAAACTCTGTATACAGCGATCGACTCTTTGGTCTCCAGGGCTATGGCTGACTTGTCCGCATCAACCCCTGCCCTGTAGCAGATCTCCTGTGAAATGATCGGCGAAAGACCCGTGTAGGAAGAGTATATAGCCTTAAACAGAGGCATTCCTTTTGAGAGAACAAGAGAAGAAAACTCATCAGCGCTCGTTACAAGCGGATTGGCCTTCTCCTGACTTGGAATAAAGTATGTTCTTCCGGGAAGAACCTCGCGCACCGAGCTTACCGATGCGGGTATATGCTTGATACTGTCAATGATCCTGTCTTCCTCATCGGTGAAGATGATATTGCTGTATTTGCCCATTATCTCAATGATGAGGATCTTGTGACAAAGATCACCCATTTCATTAAGATGCTCAATTTCAAACCGGATAACTCTTTCAAGCCCGCCCGGCTGTGTGACCGACATTATACGGCCATTCTGGATATGCTTTCGAAGGAGCATACAGAAATTGGGAGCCGTCATTGGTGAGGCTTTGCTTTCATCGGTCAGATATGCGAGAGGGAGCGTTGCGTCAGCCGACAGTACCAGCCTTGTCTGTTTGATACCGTATTTGTCGGCCGCCTCATAGGAGAGTTTTACAGTTATAAACAGCTCGTCGCTCTCGGTCTGGGCTATCTTATATATACGACCTCCTGTCAGAAGGTCACTGAAATCTCTTGTAAGATTTGCTACTGTTATACCATCAAATGCCATTTTATGTGCCTTTCAGTTTGCCTAAGTTTGATTGAACTTCTTGACATTATACATTTTATATAACCTTTTGTACAGTAATCCCGTAGCGGATAAAGCTTGAGAAAAAGGTGAATAACTGATATAGTTAAGTTTGATTATATTTGGAGGAATTTTTAATTATGGAAAATGAAAAAAAGATTATGCTCTCCGGAATACAGCCTAGCGGAGATTTACATTTGGGAAACTATCTTGGGGCGATCAAGAACTGGGCTGACAGGGTCAACGATTTTGAGTGCTACTATTTCATGGCGGATCTTCATACCATCACTGTAAGACAGGATCCCAAGGAACTTCGCAGGAGATCACTTGAGATGCTTGCGCTTTACATCGCGTGCGGACTTGATCCGGAGAAGAACACTCTTTTCCTTCAGTCACATGTTCCTGCTCATGCACAGCTGGCATGGGTTCTTGACTGCTATACAATGTTTGGTGAACTAAGCCGTATGACTCAGTTCAAGGACAAGTCTGAGAAGCATAAGGACAATATAAATGCAGGTCTTTTTACATATCCTGCTCTGATGGCTGCAGATATACTTCTGTATCAACCTCATTATGTGCCGGTGGGAGAGGATCAGAAACAGCATGTTGAGCTCACCAGGAACATAGCCGAGAGATTCAACAATATTTACGGGGATGTTTTCCGCATTCCTGAGCCCTATATCGCCAAGACCGGAGCACGCATCTATGGCCTTACTACACCGGGCAGCAAGATGAGCAAATCTGAGCCGAACGGATGTGTATTTTTGATGGATGAACCTGAAGTGGTAATGAAGAAGTTCAAGAGAGCAGTTACTGATTCTGATACTGAGAACTGCGTACGCTATGACAAGGAGAACAAGCCAGGTGTCGCTAACCTTATGAATATCTATTCCACGGTGACCGGCAAGAGCTTTGAAGAGATTGAAAAAGAGTTCGAAGGAAAGGGCTACGGAGTATTTAAGCCGGCAGTGGGAGAAGCTGTTGTTGATGTTCTTTCACCTATAAGAGAAGAGGCGAAGAGACTTATTGCAGACAAGGCATATCTTGAATCTGTTTACAAGGAAGGCGCCGACAGGGCATCATATATTGCTAATAAGACTTTGAGAAAAGTATATAAGAAGGTCGGTTTTTATCAGCTGTAAATTAGAGGATTCAAAAAGAGGCATCTCACGCTAATTAGTGTGGCGCCTCTTTTTTGGTGAGAATTATCAGAGTGCAAAGTAAACTGGGTAAACTATTTCCTATAATGTCTGACTTTGATCTGCATCGAGAAAGCTGGTTACAAACATGCCCAAAAGAAAAAAAATAATATAACATGTTTCTAGGTTAAGCGGCATACATGTTATTTTCAATATTTACTCAGGGCGTGTATGGAAAAAGACTGAAATTGACCTAAATACATTAAAACTGCCATCTGGGGTATATTTTTTTCTAAACTAATTCTGTATCCAAGAGCCGAATTTGACCTTAGCGAGCAGAAAACCTTATTTAGGGTAAATCTTCATAATAATCTGGCTCTAAATCATAAACCAGGTATGACCTTGGAGAGCAAAAAAGCTCATTTAGGTCAACTTTCATGATTATATGGGGAAGAGTTTTAAAGCCAGATATGACCTTGACGAGTTAAAATTGTCATTTGGGGCAAAATTCCGGAAATTTGATCAAAATCCAAGTAAGATAAAGAAAGTCTTCACCCAAGTCAAGATTACTTGAATTGGGTGAAGACTTTTATCTTTAAATCATTTTTAAGGAATTGAATTAGCTGATTATATTTAGAGGCAGCTCTTGTATGCAGCTTCTGCGCCCTCTGTTCTGATCTTCTTAAGATCAGCTGTAACTGCGTCTGTAAGACCTTCGATCTTGTTCAGATCCTGATCCCACATCTTCTCATTTCCAAGAACAGACTTTACAAGATCCTCTTCGCTGTCGTTTCTGTGATCATAGAAGAACTCAAGAGCCCATCTGTCATCGCTTACTGTGTAGGTATTGCCTGCAGGACGCTTGCATACAAGTCCTGCGTCTGTAAGCTCCTGTACATCGTTTGAATAAAATGCGATATAAGCAGCCAGAGACATTGTCAGGCATACAGGAAGTTTGCCGTTCTTATCTATATACTGAAGGAATGAAGGAAGGTTTCTTGCCTTCCACTTACTTGTTGAGTTAAGAGAGATGCTCATAAGCTCGTGGTTGACGAAAGGATTGTTGAAACGATCCTTAACTGCAGCAGCGAAGTTGTTGAGGTCATTCTCATCGAGGTGGTCAACAAGTGTTGGGATTACCTCCTCATTGAGCATCTTGTTCATGAAGCCTGAGATAGCCTCGTTCTGCATGCAGTCGCGAACGATGTTCTGACCGGAGAGGTATGCACCGAGTACAAATCCTGTATGAGCGCCGTTGAGGATGCGAACCTTGCGGTGCTTGTAGGGCATAACATCGGGAACTACATGAACGTTTACGCCGGCCTTTTTGAAAGGAAGCCTGTCTTCAAGTCCCTCGGGTCCTTCGATGATCCATACGCCAAAGATCTCGCCTACGTCGATGAGTTCATCGTGATAACCGTTCTCAGCCTCAAGAGCCTCTACCTCTTTAGGATCTCTGATCCTTCCGGGAACAATTCTGTCTACAAGGGTAGAGCAGAAGATGTTGTCATTATTTACATAGTCTTTGAAATCAGCCTCAAGATTCCACTGATCGATGTACTGGTTGACACACTTTAAAAGTTCCTTGCCGTTGTTGTCAATAAGCTCGCAGGAGAGAACAACGATTCCCTTCCTGCCTGCCTTGAATCTGTGGTAAAGAACCTGTGTGAGCTTGCCGGGGAAGCTTGCTGCGGGCTGATCCTCAAACTTGCATGAAGGATCATAAGCGATACCGGCCTCTGTAGTATTGGAAGCAATGATATCGAGCTCATCGCTCTGCGCAATTTCCATAATCCTGTCAAAGTCTGCCTTATCATAGGGATTGAGACAGCAGTCGCAGGCTGAGATGACTCTCTTCTGATCAACCTTCTGACCGTTCTCGCTTCCTCTGAGGTACAGAGTATAAAGACCTTCCTGGTTGTTGATAAGCTGTGTAAGCCCCTGGGATATAGGCTGAACAAGAGCAACCTTGCCGTTAAAGCCTGCCTTCTCATTGCTTATATCAAAGAAATAATCAACGAAAGCACGCATGAAATTGCCTTCGCCAAACTGAAGCACCTTTATCGGAGCATCCTTAAGAACGTAACCCTTATAACCTGATTTTTCCAATACATTGTAGTTTAATAACTCCATTATAATTGCCTCCTAATTATGTAACCGCTTACAATGCGGTTGTGCTATGAACTTTTATATATATTGTTATAGCAGAAAATGTAAGCGTTTACAATAGCAAATTTTTAATAATTTTTTTGTTTAAAAAGCTGTGTCGGCATCATAAGTATCGTTGACATTGACCGTTAATTAGCGTTATATTATAATAACTTGTGTATATTTATAGCCCAAACAAGGGGGTATTTTCTTATGGTCTGCAGTATGACTGGTTTTGGCAGAAGTGAGGTCACGGAAGGTCAGCGCAAGTATATAGTTGAATTCAAGTCGGTCAACAATCGCTATCTTGACATCAATATCAAGATGCCCAAGAAGTTCAATGCATTTGAATCCGCAATCCGCTCAGAGCTCAAGAAGTATATGAAGCGCGGCAAGGTGGATGTCTTTATCAGTTATGAGGATTTCTCTGAATCAGATTCCAGAGTCAAATACAATAAGGCTATCGCTAAAGAGTATTTTGATTATATGAAGGAGATGGCAGAGGACTTCGGACTGGACAACGATGTCAGGATATCAGTGTTATCCAGATTTCCCGAGGTTTTTACCATGGAGGAAGAAGAGCTTGACGAAGAGGAGGTATGGAGCGGCATCAGCAAGGCTCTTAATGAAGCCGGCAAGCAGTTCCAGGAGTCAAGGATCAGGGAGGGAGACTTCCTGTCTAAAGATCTTACAGACAAGCTCGACGGCATGCTCGAAAACGTGGAATATATCGCGGAGCGCTCTCCTGAGATCATAACAGAGTATAAGACAAGGCTCCGGGAGAAGATACAGGATCTTTTAGAGGACAAGCAGGTTGATGAGAACAGGATAGCCATGGAAGTGACTATCTTTGCTGACAAGGTCTGCGTGGATGAAGAGATCACAAGGCTTCGCAGCCATATCAAGGCCACGAGCGAGACACTCAGGATAGGCGATGACAAGGACGGAATAGGCAGGAAGCTTGATTTCCTTGCTCAGGAGATGAACAGGGAAGCCAATACGATCCTCTCCAAGTCCACTGATCTTAAGATATCTGACAGAGGTATTGCTCTCAAGACAGACATTGAGAAGGTCAGAGAGCAGATCCAGAACATTGAGTGAGGAAGTAGCAGGTTATTATGTCCAGGCTAATTCACATAGGATATGGCAACATAGTCAATTCAGACAAGATAATCAGCATCGTCAGTCCTGACGCGGCTCCTATCAAAAGAATGATCCAGAAGGCCAGGGAAGACGGCACGAGTGTGGATGCCACACAGGGCCGCAAGACCAAGGCAGTCATAGTTATGGAGAACGGCATGATCGTATTATCAGCTCTTTTACCTGAGACGATAGGACAGAGAGCTGATCAGCGCGACAACAGTCAGGAATCTGACGGCATAGAATAAGAGAGCGAGGAACCCGCGATGGACCGTAAGGGTATCATAATAGTAGTTTCCGGATTTTCAGGCGTAGGCAAGGGAACCCTGATGAAAGAGCTGGTGGCAAGATATGACAGATATGCTCTCTCAATATCTGCTACGACAAGGGATCCGAGACCCGGTGAGGTCAACGGAAGAGAGTACTTTTTCTTAACTAATGACGAGTTTGAGAACCTTATCAGGGAGAATGGTCTCATTGAACACGCCGGATATGTCAACCACTACTACGGTACTCCCAGGAAATTTGTCGAGGAGCAGCTTGATAAGGGAAGGGATGTCATTTTGGAAATTGAGATCCAGGGCGCCCTTCAGATCAAGGAGCAGTATCCGGACGCGGTGCTTTTATTTGTGATGCCGCCGTCAGCTTCTGAGCTCAAAACAAGGCTCGAGGGCAGGGGAACCGAGACTGAGCAGGTGATCGCACAGAGGCTTAACAGGGCAAGAGAAGAGTCCGTCGGTATTGAGAACTATGATTACATTGTTATCAATGATGACCTGGATGAGTGTGTGACAAGGGTTGATGAGATAATAAGATCAGCTCACAACACTCCTTCAAGGAATCTTGATTATATAAATGAAATAAGAAATGAGCTTAATGAGTTATAACTCAGGAAAGGAACAGGAAGTAATGATACATCCATCATATGTAGATCTTATGAATGTGGTCAACAAAGAGGTTGAGGAAGGCGAGCAGCCGGTTATCAACTCAAGATACTCTGTTGTTATGGCTACTGCTAAGAGAGCAAGACAGATAATTGCAGGCGACGAGCCTATGGTAAGGGTTAAGGACAAACAGAAACCTCTTTCCATAGCTGTTGACGAGATGAACCAGGGACAGCTTCGGATTCTCACTGATGAGGAGAAGCAGGCTCTTTTAGCTGAAAATGAAGCCGATCTGGAAGCAGAGACTTCAGAAGAGAACGAATAATATGAAAATCTTTTTTGTTTCACTTGGATGTGACAAAAACAGGGTCGATACCGAGGTTATGCTGGCTATGCTGCAGAATCTTGGCCACGACTTTACGGATGATGAGGACGAGGCAGAAGCAGCAGTTGTAAACACCTGCTGCTTTATTGGTGATGCCAAGCAGGAGAGTATAGATGTCATCCTTGAGCTTGCAAAGAGGCGCAAGAGCGGGCAGCTTAAGGCGCTTATTGTCACCGGATGCCTTGCGCAGAGATACAAGGAAGAGATCCAGACCGAGATCCCCGAGGTAGACGAGATCCTCGGAGTTACAGCCACTGACAGGATAGTAGCTTCTCTTGATGAAACTATTAAAAGGAACAGTCTCTTTACACACGGCAGTTACTACGAGGACATCAATAAAAAGCCTGTCGGCGGGCAAAAGAGGATCATTACAACAGGAGGGCTCTTTGATTATCTCAAGATCGCGGAGGGCTGCGACAAGAACTGTACCTACTGCATTATCCCCAAGGTCAGAGGCAGATACAGGAGCATTCCGATGGATGACCTTGTCAGTGAGGCGAAGTTCCTCGCAGATGCGGGCATAACGGAACTCATCCTGGTAGCCCAGGAGACAACCATCTACGGAACAGATCTCTATGGCAGTAAGATGCTTCCGCAGCTGCTTACGAGGCTTTGCAGGATCGACGGGCTTAAGTGGATAAGGATACTGTATTGCTACCCCGAGGAGTTTGATGACGAGCTGATACAGGTTATCAAGAATGAGCCCAAGATATGCCACTATCTTGACATTCCGATCCAGTCAGGATCTGACAATGTCCTTAAGAGAATGGGAAGGCGAACTGACAACGCGCAGATAAGAGCGCTTATAACTCGCCTTAGGAATGAGATTCCTGATATATGCATAAGGACAACGCTGATAAGCGGCTTCCCCGGCGAGACAGCCAAGGATCACAAGCAGACAATGGCCCTTGTTGAGGACATGAGATTTGACAGGCTGGGGGTATTTACTTATTCCCAGGAGGAGGACACTCCTGCAGCCACTATGCCGGATCAGGTATCGGAGCGCACCAAGACCACAAGGCGCAATCAGATAATGAAGCTTCAGCAGCAGATAGCATTTGAGGCAGCCCGCGATATGGTGGGCAGAACTGTTGAAGCTGTGGTTGAGGGACGGATCACCGACACCGACGATGAAGACGGTTTCACCTATGTGGCGAGAACATACAAAGATACTCCGGATATAGACGGATATCTGTTTATTACCGGTACAAACAAAGAACTGATGACAGGGGACTACGTAAAGGTCAACATAACAGGTTCCAATGAATATGATTTGATAGGAGAGCTGAGTGATGAATTTACCGAATAAGCTTACAGTATGCAGAGTTGTATTGATTCCTTTTTTTGTATTCTTTCTTTTGAATGATGCCATGAATCCGAACTTCAAGTGGATCGCGCTGGCTCTTTTCATTATCGCGAGCCTGACAGACCTTCTTGACGGCAAGATTGCCAGGAAGTACAACCTGGTAACTGATTTTGGAAAGTTTATGGATCCGTTGGCAGACAAGCTTTTAGTATGCAGTGCCATGATCGCGCTTATTGAGCTTGGAAGGATCGAGGCGTGGATCGTTATCGTGATCATAGCCAGAGAGTTCATTATAAGCGGTTTCAGACTTATTGCGGCTGACAACGGAAGAGTCATAGCAGCCAGCTACTGGGGCAAGTTTAAGACCAATTTCCAGATGTTCATGGTAATCTTTATGATCGCCAATTTCAGTTTTTCACCAATGCCTCTTCTGACACAGATCCTTAAGTGGATCGCGCTGGTTCTTACCATCGTTTCACTTCTTGACTATCTGATCAAGAATAAGGATGTCATGAGCGGCCCGTTTTAATAATTAGGAGTTTTAATGAGTAAGGATTTAGATTTAATAGATATACAGAAAAAAGATGATGACGTACAGATAAGATTTGATGATTCGGGGCTTGATGAGAGGATCATCAGGGCTGTGACCGATATGGGATTTGAATTCATGTCACCCATTCAGAAAGCAGCTATACCTGTCATGATGACAGGCAATGATATAATAGGGCAGGCCCAGACAGGAACAGGCAAGACAGCAGCTTTCGGGATACCTCTTCTTCAGAAGGTCGACCCTGCCAACAAGCACCTGCAGGCTGTCGTACTGTGTCCCACAAGGGAGCTTGCAATGCAGGCTGCTGATGATATAAGGGATTTTGCCAAGTATATGTCGGGGATAAAGGTTCTTCCGGTCTATGGAGGACAGGATATCTCCAGACAGATAAGGGCGCTTTCAGCAGGCGTTCAGATAGTGGTAGGCACTCCCGGCCGTGTCATGGATCACATGAGAAGACACACTATGAAACTGGGCGATGTCAAAGTCCTGGTTCTTGACGAGGCAGACGAGATGCTGGATATGGGCTTTAGGGATGACATTGAGACCATCCTTGAGGGAATGCCCAAAGAGAGGCAGACAGCTCTTTTTTCAGCTACGATGCCTGAGCCGATTCTTCAGATAACAAGAAAGTATCAGAACAATGCAAGATTCATAAAGATGACCCCGAGAGAGGTCACTGTGGCAGCGATTGAGCAGTCATATTACAGAGTTCCACAGAAGATGAAGGAGGAAGTCCTTATAAGACTGATGGATTATTACAATCCCGCAAGAAGTCTTATTTTCTGCAACACCAAGAGGATGGTGGATACCCTGTCAGAGAGCCTCAAGGGCAAGGGATACCTTTGCGACGGACTTCACGGCGATCTGTCACAGAACCAGCGTGACACCGTAATGAATCTGTTCAGGAACGGAAGGATCAACATCCTCATCGCGACAGATGTCGCTGCAAGGGGCATCGATGTCAGCGGTGTGGAGGCAGTATTTAACTACGATATACCCGAAGATATTGAGTATTATGTACACAGGATAGGACGTACCGGAAGAGCCGGCAAGAGCGGCAAATCGTTTACTCTTGTGGGCGGACGTGAGATGTACAAGCTCCGCGATATCGAGAGGATATGCCATACAAGGATCGAGGAGAGAAAGGTTCCAAGTGCCAAGGAGATAACAAGAGCCAAGTCTTTGAAGGTATTTGCAGAGGTTATCGATATCATTGAAAACAATGATATTTCACAGGCACTTGAGTTTGTAAACCGCAAGGTTGAGGAGGGCGAATACAGTGCGCAGCAGCTTGCCGCCGGATTTATGAAGCTCAAGATGGGACCCGATATAGAAGATCTTGTTTTGTTTGAAAAGAGAGAACCCGGAAGAGACAGATACAGAAAATCAGCTGAATCCGGTGACAGACGCAGAGGCGATGCGAAGACAAGAGCGTGGGCAGCGCGTGACGGCAAAAATAAGCCTGCGAGATTCCATGACGAGAAATCCAGAGGAGAAAAGGCTTACGGGCACAGAAGGCGCGAGGAGGCAAGACCTGACAAGGGGCTGTTTGGTCCTAAACAGGAGCGAAGACCTGAGAGAAAAAGACCGGGAGCTGAGAAACCTGCAAGGGGAATCGCGGATCCCTTTGAGAATGTTGGAAGGGTCAGCATCAAAGGAGAGAACTCTACCAAAGCGTGGTATGTGGGTCAGGACCACGACACGATGAACATGTCTAAATCTGAAAGAAAATCAGTCAAAGCTCAGAACAAGAAGAGAAGCCTTGATTATCTTCAGGATATGAGCGACCTTGTTATGGAGAGCTTTGGCAAACGAAAGAACAGGGAGAAGAAATGACGTATCAGGGGGAGAGCAGAAACGACAAAGCCTTGGACAATTACTTTGAACGAGTGAGGGCCAGACTCTTTAATATGGTCAGCACCGGTGTCGTTGATGAACCTGTAAACAGATGCTATGACATTATCAGCATAGTGGCGCTTGCTCTCAACCTTTTTGCGGCTTTCGCGATCACATTTGATTATATGGAGGAGCACTACAAGGGGCTCCTCCTTACTATTGAAGCAGTTACAACCTTTTTCTTTGCGATTGACTATCTGCTCAGGGTATTTACCGCCAAAGAACTGTATCCGGACAGAAGCGAATCAGGCGCTGTCCTTAAATACATTTTCTCCTTTGTGGGGATAATAGATCTTTTATCTTTCCTGCCTTATTATCTTCCTGTGTTTTTTCCGGCGGGAAGCGCGGTGTTCAGGCTGTTTCGCGTTGCGAGAATTTTAAGGCTTTTCAGGATCAATTCCTATTATGACCAGTTAAATGTAATAACAGAGGTCTTGTCATCAAAGAGCCAGCAGCTGATGGCTTCGGTTTTTATTATTCTTATACTTATGATGGCGAGCAGCCTTTGCATGTACAGTGTTGAGCATGAAGCACAGCCCGATGTTTTTCAGAATGCTTTTTCGGGAATATGGTGGTCAGTGTCCACACTTCTTACCGTGGGATATGGGGACATATACCCGGTGACCATCATGGGCAAGATACTGGGAATACTTATAAGTTTTCTCGGAGTCGGCATGGTGGCAATACCTACAGGTATTATTTCCGCCGGATTTGTCGAGCAGTACCAGAGGCTCAAGACAGTAGGTGACTATGTTGAGGAAGAGAATATTCACTTTATAAGGGTGAGACTCTCCGAGAATGACAAGTGGACAGGCAGAAAGATCATTGATCTTCAGCTTCCCAGGGATGTCATGATAGTGGCGATCCAGAGAAACGGCGATACCATAATCCCACGCGGAGGGACAGTCCTTCAAAACGGCGACATAATAGTTATGTGCTCTGAGAAGATAAAAGAGGTACAGCCTATAGAACTCAAGGAGCTTCTCATAGGCGAAGGGCATTCCTGGAACGGAGTCATGATCAAAGATCTGGACATCTCAAGGCAGAGCTATATCTTTATGATAAGACGAAAAGGGAAGGCCATAATACCAAAGGGCAGTGTTACGATAAAAGCAGGAGATACCCTGCTTGTCTATGAGAAACATCTAAGGAGCGACAACCTGATCAAAACGGTAAATAATAAGGAGATATAATGGGTATCGATCTTAGAAGCAGGGAACTTAAAAAAGAAATTCTGGAAAAGACAGAGCTCTTTGTACTTGATATGGATGGAACCTTTTACCTGGGCGATGACATACTTGACGGAGCGCTGGATTTTTTGGAGGCGGTAAAAAAAGCCGGAAAGAGATATATCTTTTTCACAAATAACTCGTCAGTATCCTCGGATCTGTATATTGAGAAACTTGAGAGGATGAACTGCCACATAACTCCTGATATGATCATGACCAGCGGCGATGTGATGATAAGATTTTTAAAGAGCAGGTATCCCGGAAAGAGCGTATACCTGTTGGGAACTCCGCAGCTTAGGGAGAGCTTTGTTAAAGCCGGTATAAATCTTTTTGAATCAGAGAGAGATGAGAAAGCTGCAATGTCACATGCACTCTGCGAGAGCATCCCGGATGTCGTGGTTGTCGCCTTTGATAAAACTTTGAACTATGAGAAACTGTCCAATGCTTGTGTTTACATTATGAAGGGAGCAGAATTTCTTGCGACGCATCTGGATATCAACTGTCCGGTAAAGGATGGATTTATCCCGGACTGCGGAGCCATGTGCGCGGCGATAGAGCTCTCTACAGGAGTAAGTCCCAAGTTTGTGGGAAAGCCCTTTAAAGAGACTGTGGACATGGTGGTTGATGCCACAGGGGCAGAACCCGCCAGGATCTCTTTTGTGGGAGACAGGATCTACACCGATGTGGCGACGGGCGTTAATAACGGATCTATGGGCGTACTTGTGCTGACGGGAGAGTGCAAGCTTTCTGAGGTCGCGGATTCCAAGGTGCAGCCCAGCGTGATATTTGACTCGATCAAGGAGATGGGAGAGCTCCTTGATGAAAAATAATTTTGGGGGAATTTGCTGTGATAGCTTATGTAAACGGCATTATTGAAAATATTGAGGAGGGACTTGCGGTAGTCGATGTGGGCGGAGTCGGGATAAATGTCTTTATCTCGGGCTCGACTATGGACAGGATGCCGGGGATTGGCGAGGCTGTTAAGTTCTATACCTATACAAGCGTAAAAGAAGATTCATTTACGCTGTACGGATTTCTTTCAAGGGATGAACTGGCGCTATTCAAGATGCTTATCTCTGTCAATGGGATTGGCCCCAAGGGCGGTCTTTCCATTTTGTCGGTGATGACACCGGACGACCTGAGATTTGCAATCATGGCGGGGGATGCCGGGACTATTTCGAAGGCACCGGGCGTTGGCAAGAAGACTGCAGAGAGGATCACGCTTGAACTTCGTGACAAGATAAAGGTGACGGAAGAGAGCTTTTCCGGTTCCGGAGCAGTGGCCTTGGATGATCTTGGTGATGACGCAGCATCTGCGAGAGATGAGGCGGTTGCGGCGCTTGTGGCTCTGGGGTACAACAGCGGCGATGCCATGAAGGCGGTAAGAAAGGTGCTCAAGTCCTCAGATGGCTCTGCTGTGGATACCGAAGCTCTTTTGAGGCTGGCGTTAAAGGAATTCTGAAAGCAGTACTGACGGCACTTAAAGAGAAGTACACATTTGCAGCCGGGTGAAGGGGATAACCATGGAGAAGAGAAAAATTCAGACATCCGCAAGGAGCATTGATACTCAGATGCGTCCGGAGGATGTAAAAATAGAAGGGTCACTAAGACCCAAGAGCCTTGAAAACTATATTGGCCAGAAAAAGATAAAAGAGAGCCTCAGGATATATATAGAGGCCGCCAGGAAGAGGGGAGACTGCCTCGACCACATTTTGTTCTACGGCCCTCCAGGACTTGGCAAGACGACACTGGCATCTATCATCGCTGCTGAGATGGGGGTAGGCATCAAGATCACTTCGGGACCTGCAATAGAAAAGCCCGGTGATATGGCGGCTATTCTTAACAATCTGCAGGAGGGAGACGTCCTCTTTGTCGATGAGATACACAGGCTAAACAGGCAGGTGGAGGAAGTTCTTTATCCCGCAATGGAGGACTATTGCATCGACATCATGATAGGAAAGGGGCCGACAGCCAGATCTATAAGGCTGGATCTTCCTCATTTTACGCTGGTCGGTGCCACGACAAGGGCAGGAATGCTCTCAGCGCCGCTTCGCGACAGATTCGGGATGCTGCACAAGATGGAGTTCTATGATATAGATGAGCTCACCTCCATAATCATGCAGTCAGCAGGAGTACTTAAGGTGGAGGTTGAAAAGACCGGAGCTGTAGAGATGGCAAGGCGCAGTAGAGGAACGCCAAGGCTCGCGAACAGGATATTAAAGAGAGTCAGGGACTTTGCTCAGGTAAGATACGACGGAAGGATAACGGAAGAGATAGCCGTGACTGCGCTTGACCTCATGGATGTGGACAAGATGGGACTTGACCACACTGACAGGAGCATTCTTCTTACCATGATAGAGAAGTTCTCGGGAGGTCCGGTGGGACTTGATACTCTCGCGGCGGCCATTGGCGAGGATGCCGGCACTATAGAGGACGTCTATGAACCGTATCTTATAAAGAACGGTCTTATCAACAGAACGCCGCGGGGGCGTGTCGTTACAGAAAGCGCTTATCATCATTTAGGACTTGAAATGCCACAATAGAAGAGGCTATAATCAATAAAGAAACACTGATTAAATCAGTATTTTCCTTAGAAAAGGATTATTCGGGGGGACAGCATGGCTTCTAAGACAGATACCGAAGTTATAATCGGAGGCAAGGTTTTCACATTAAGCGGTTACGAGAGCGAGGAGTACCTTCAGAAGGTCGCCTCATACATCAATAATAAAATAGCTGAGTACAACAAGATCGATGGCTTCAAGAGACAGCCCATTGATACTCAGAACGTGCTTCTGCAGCTCAATATTGCTGACGACTACTTTAAAGCCAAGAAGCAGATCGAGCTTATGGAGGAGCAGCTCTCCGAGAAGGAGAAAGAGCTCTACGACCTCAAGCATGAGCTCATAAATACCAAGATCAAGCTTGAGAACACTGAGAAGAACAGCAAGTCACTTCAGTCCAAGCTTGATGAGTCTTCCAAGAAGATCATACAACTTGAGACACAGGTCAAAGGGAACAAGAGGTAAGGGATTAAAGGCTGTCTTTGGACGGCCTTTTTGAATGAGAATGAAAAAAGTTGAGCTGTTATCCCCGGCAGGGGGATATGAAACAATGGTAGGGGCATTTAATGCAGGTGCCGACGCCGTTTATCTGGGAGGTTCCAAATTTGGCGCAAGAGCATACGCTGATAACTTTGACAGGGATCAGGTTCTTGACGCTGTTTCTTATGCACATCTCCACGGTAAAAAGATATATATGACGGTCAATACGCTGGTCAAGGAGGGCGAATTTTCGCAGCTCTATGACTTTATGCTGCCTTATGCGCAGGCAGGTCTTGACGGAGTGATCGTTCAGGACTACGGCGTAATGCGTCTCATCCGCAGTGAGTTTCCCGGGATTGAACTCCATGCCAGCACGCAGCAGGCAGTTACGGGAGTGAACGGAGCAAGGCTTCTTAAGAAGAGAGGCTTTACAAGAGTTGTCCCGGCAAGGGAGCTTTCCCTTGAGGAGATGAAGGCAATACGCCGTGAAGCGGATATTGAGGTTGAGGCCTTCATCCACGGGGCTATGTGTTACTGCTATTCGGGAGTGTGTCTCTTTTCCGGTATTGTAGGCGGACGCAGCGGCAACAGGGGCAGATGTGCGCAGCCCTGCAGACTTCCTTACAGAACCAAGAGAGGAAATGGCAAAGAGATTTATCCGCTCAGCCTTAAGGATATGAATACCGTAAGGCTCATACCGAAGCTCATTGAGGCAGGGATAGATTCCTTCAAGATAGAGGGAAGGATGAAAAAGCCCGAGTACTCTGCAGGCGTAACAGCTCTTTACCGCAAGTACATAGACAGATACTATGCTGATCCCGATGGGGATTTTGAAGTTTCCGGGGATGACCTTGAGATACTAAGGTCCCTGTATCAGAGAACCGGGACAAGTGAAGGTTACTATTTCAGACACAATGACAGGGCGATGGTGACAGTCACATCACCTGCCTACAATCCAACCTCGAAGGAGATCCTTGATAAGGTTCACGACAAATACCTTACTTCGTCGCTGACGCTCAAGGCAGATATTGATGGATACTTCAGAGTGGGCGAGCCTTCAAGACTCACCATGAAAGTTCTTCTGAACGAAGAAGAGCTTGTGGTAAGCGCAGAGGGCAATGTTGTTCAGCCTGCGTCCAAAAGGCCAATGGATGAAGACAGCATCAGAAAACAGCTGGTCAAACTTGGCGGAACAGGCTTTGAACCCGGTGAAGTTAATATTTTCATTGATGATGACGGCACCGGAAGCGGCATATTTGTGGCTGTGAGCGAACTTAACGAGCTTAGGCGCAACCTGGTTGGGCTTCTTGATGAGAAGATAAAAGAGTCATTTGGCGTCTCCGGGCAGACGAAGGAATTTAAAGCGCACAGATTTGACGACTACAACTTCTACAAAAGAAGAGAAGAGAAAAAGAGAGGACTTAGTGTTCTGGTCAATACCACAGAGCAGCTCGGGGGAGTTTTAGACAGGGCAGATGGCGGTTCTGTTAAAAGAGTTTATATAGACAGCAATGTCTTTTTATCACTTTCGGATCCACTTTTGTCAAGGCTTAAAGAATGCAAAACAAAAGGGGCGATACCGGAGGTTTACGCGGCATTTCCTTACATCACAAGGACAGAGGATTTTGACGGCGTAAAAGAGATCGCGGATATCATAAAAAAAGTCCAAAATGATGGCTTTGACGGTGTACTTGCAAGGAACCTGGAGCAGCTTGGATACCTTGAAAACACAGGCTACAATGGCAGCGTGATCCTCGACTACGGGGTATATCTATGGAACAGCGAGGCGGCCCTTGAAATGATTGATCTGTGCGACCCCGGCAGGGGATTTATTATAGATGAGATGACTGCTCCGTATGAGCTTAGTTATAACGAGGCTGCGGACATGGTCAAGGCGCTTAAAAAGACAGCGGATATCCCTGTAAGCTACAATATTTACGGACATATACCGATGATGGTCAGCGCGGGATGCATCAGCAAGACTACGGATAAGTGCAGTGGGAGGGTCCATGAGCTTTACAGCACCAATACCAGGATATATGACCGCATGGACAATGAGATTCCTGTGACCTGCAACTGCAGGAGCTGCTACAATGTCATTTGGAACGCGTATCCGACATCGCTTCACAAAAAACTTGACAGGATATTAAAGGAAGAGCTGTTTGACAGCTTCAGACTGGACTTTACGATTGAGGACAGGGCAAGGACCGGTGAGATCCTTGACTACTATATGGACCGTTTCGCCGGCAGGCAGAGCAGTGACATCTTTGAAAAGTCCGGTTATACAACCGGGTATTTTAAGCGCGGAGTTGAGTAGATTCAGATGGAATTATATGTAACAGAGATATCTAAATATGTGATAGCTCTTTTCATGTTTCTCTATACGCTTGAAGGGTTTCTGACCTTCAGATTTACTACGGAGAAAAAGAGAAGAGGGCTGTACATCAGACAGATCATATGCATGTTTGCGGTCCAGCTTTCATGTTTCATACAGATCATAGCAAGGACGGGCAAGCCTGTATATCTGTTTTTCTTTATTTTTCAGATAATAATCTTCGCCTCGGTGCTGATGCTTTTCTACGCGATCTATCCCGACGGCAACAGGCTGATAATAAACAACTCGTGTATGCTGCTCGTGATCAGTATGATCATTTTGTCAAGGCTTTCCTATGACAAGGCAGTCAAACAGTTTTTTATAGTGACGGCATCATTTCTGATAGGATTCTTTATTCCTGAGATCATCTTCAGATTTGATTTTATCAAGAAGTTTACGTGGGTTTACGCAGCTGCGGGGGCAGCAGCCATCGGAGCAGTTCTTTTGCACGGGGCTGTCACCAACGGATCCAAGATAACCTACACGATTGCGGGCATAACCTTTCAGCCCTCAGAGGCTGTTAAGGTACTTTTCCTGTTCTTTATGGCGGGAGCACTCTGCGAGGCAAAAGACATCAGGCGGCTCTTTATAGTGTCGGTTGTAGCAGCGATCCATGTGATCATACTTGTATTGTCCAGAGACCTTGGCAGCGCGCTGATATTCTTCGTGATATATCTTACGCTCGTTTATATATCTACCGAAAAGCTTCAGTATCTTTTTACGGGGCTGTTCTTCGGAGCGATCGCAAGTATTTTTGCCTACAGACACTTTTACCACATTCGTGTGAGGGTAAGGGCATTCCTGGATCCCTTCACGGATATCGCGGCATCGGGATACCAGGTCTCACAGTCGCTCTTTGGCATCAGCAGTGGAGGGTGGTTTGGACTTGGGCTCTACGGCGGATCCCCGAGATCGATCCCATTTGTTGAGCAGGATTTCATTTTCTCGGCGATCGCTGAAGAGATGGGAGTTGTTTTTTCCGTGCTGATGGCGCTTGTATGCGTTAGCACTTTCCTTATGATCATGAGGGAAGGGTATTACATCAGGGACAGATATTACAGGCTCATTGTGTGTGGAATTGGCGTGGCGTACATATTTCAGACGTTTCTTACTATCGGCGGAGGTGCCAAGTTCATTCCGCTCACCGGAGTTACGCTTCCGCTTGTGAGCTACGGTGGAACCTCTGTATTTGTGACCATAGTTATGATGATGGTAGTCGAGGGCATCTGCATGATAAGGACAGATGAGAGATTTAAAGCCATGGAGAGAAGAAGGCAGCAAAGTGGAGCAAAAGAAAGTTAAAAGAAAGATAAGATCATATCCTATAGTTGTTCTCTCGGTCTTTTTTGCGGGTCTGTTCGGAGTGATGCTCATATATATAAGCTATTACTCCTATGCCCACAGGCAGGTGCTGATGAACAACAGCTACAATACAAGGCAGCAGATCCTGGTAAAACAGAACTCGAGGGGAACTATCTATTCAAGAGACGGCGATGTGCTCGCGTACTCGCAGGTGGATGAGTCAGGAGCTGAGACGAGAGTATATCCGTACGGCAGGGAGTTTGCCCATGTAGTCGGCTATTCGACTCATGGAAGAGCGGGCATTGAGTATATGGCGAATTACTACCTGATCAACACCAGCATCGATCTATCCGATAAAGTAGCCCTGGATACAAAGGGCGTCAAATACCCTGGGGATAACTGCACATCAACCCTGGACGTAGCGCTGCAGGAAGTAGCCTTTAATGCGCTCTCTGCCAGGAAGGGCGCTGTTGTTGTATCTGACCCCACAACCGGAGAAATACTTGCCATGGTATCCAAGCCTGATTTTGAGCCGTCTTCCATAAGTGCGGAGTGGGACAGTCTTTTGCAGGACAAGTCACCTGATGCCAAGCTCCTAAACAGGGCGACTCAGGGACTGTATCCTCCGGGATCAACGTTTAAGATCGTCACGGCACTTGCCTATATCAAGGACCATCCGAGTGATTATGACAATTACAGGTTTACCTGTTCGGGACGATTTACGATTGATGATGAGAGCATCTCGTGTTTCCACGGTGAGACCCATGGAAGCGAGGACTTTACGTCAAGCTTTGCAAATTCTTGCAACTCCTCTTTTGCCAATATAGGTACGGGGATTTCAAGGAAGGTCTTTAAGACCACGCTGGATCAGCTCCTCTTTGGAAAAGACCTGCCTCTTGATATGCTGTATTCCAAGAGCAGGGCAGCTATTGATGAGAGCACATCCGTAGGCGATGTGATGCAGCTGTCAATAGGGCAGGGCGCGACCGCAATGACGCCGATGCATCTTAACATGATAACCTGCGCGATTGCCAACAAGGGTGTTCTGATGAAGCCTTATCTGATACAGCAGATAAAGAGCGCGGATGGAAGGGTGATAAAGAGCTATTCTCCAGAAGTCTGCAGACATCTGATGACTCAGGAACAGGCCGCAACCCTTACCGGTATGATGGAAGCTGTCGTTGAGCAGGGAACTGCGAGCAGATTAAAAGGCCTTTCCTACACCTGTGCGGGAAAGACCGGTTCTGCGGAATTTAACAGTTCATCATCTGATTCACATGCGTGGTTTACGGGATTCGCCCCCGCAGACGATCCAAAGATCTGCGTTACCATAATAGTGGAGAACGCGGGTAGCGGCGGAAGCTTTGCGGTGCCTATAGCCAAGAGGATCTTTGACGCGTATTTCGGAGCGGAGTAGTATCAGAATACCGAGACAATAGACAGCTGCTTCTGGGAAGAGAGATCCATGAGCGAATTGTCATTCATCTTGATGAGAGGGCGTGAGAGCGCCTTCTCATTTATTAATATGACTTCTCCGATAAGACCGTTGCTCAGCTGTACATTAAATCCAAGCTGAGAGGCTGCTATATGTGAGAGAATGGACTTGATGGCCACAAAATCGTATTTTACAAATCCCTCATTCTCATAATTGGCAATAATCTGAAATGGATTGAGCTTCTGCCTGTAGGATCTGGGAGATGTCATGGCCTCGTAGGTGTCGATTATCGCGATGTACTTGGCAAATCTGTCGATCTCATCACCCTGTAGAGCCTTGGGATAGCCTGAACCGTCACATCTCTCGTGATGCTGGAGAGTGGCATTGAGCACATGCTGGTCAAAAGAACCGTAGTTCTTGAGAAAATCGTAGCCGATTGAGGTATGCCTCATCACAAGCCTGTATTCCTCAGCAGTAAGCCTCTCGGGCTTCCAGAGGATCTGATAGGGAATGCTGAGTTTACCTATGTCATAGACGAAGGCGCACTGGATAAGGAGGTCGATATCCTCATTGGAAAGACCGAGCCATGTGCCGAACACACCTGCAATGAGAGCGGAATTAAGACAATGGGCATGGGTCATATCATCCTCGCCCGGAAGCATGTTGTAAAGATAATCCAGAAGAAGCTCGCCACTCTTGGCACAGATCATGATATTGTGATAGACCTCTAGAAGCTGGTTCAGATTGATCGGTGTCCGGCTGGTCACAGCGCTCATGACAAGGCTCTTGTATACGGGGAAATAGATGCGGTAAGTGGACTCGAATTTTTTGAAACCCTCACTTAAGCGGATCTTCTCAAAATGTGTAGTGGCGAAATCGATGTCTTCCTTGATCGTAACCACAAGTATGGATTGTCTGGCGAGTTTCTCGATGACGGTGGGAGTAATCTTGGTATTGGCTTTGACTATGATCTCGTTTTTATAATTGAGAACGTCTTCTGCCACTATCATCCCCGGTCTGAGTTCCATTCTTGCAATAGATTTCAAAAGATTCTCCCTCCAACAATGCGTATATAATCGCAATTCAAAAATCATAACTGATATGATAATATAAGTATATCTGTTAATTATTATTCAATCAATTTGTTTTTTAAACAGCAGTCTGGAGATATTAAAGGGGTATGAAAAAGAAAAGCTTTTGCCGGTTTTATAAAGCGCTTTATTGGGGAGAATCGGTCAAAAATCATTCTTTGGTAAAATGGCGCCTGATCCACGGGAAGGGGCAGTTTACCATCTACTGTATAAAGAGAGCACTGTCCGATGCTGATCAGCTCGATATAATACACTGTGCATTTTTGAAACAGCCGTATTTTCTTACGGATCCTGCATATGTATACGGAATTGCCGGAAGCTACAGCGAAGCGCTTGACATCGTGGTGAAGATTTCAGACGAGGCCTGTGCTGCGGGATTCGAAGGTCGGCTCATCGAATATCTCGACAATAAGCCGACATGAGGTGTGAGCTTTTATTTTTTCAGAGTCTAAAATAAAGTAACTGGAGTTTATATGCTTGCTGGATTTTTAGCTGTATTAAAAATAATCGGAATTGTTCTCATATGTATTCTGGCCTTTTTACTTGTACTGATTTTGCTGGTGCTTTTTGTGCCGATATTTTACCGGGCAGATTATGTTGTACCCAGAACGGATCTTGATGAGGGATTCGATGTGGAAAAGGTAAACGCAAGTGCCGGGTTTTCGTGGCTCTTATTTGTCATCAGGGGAGGGATCGAGTTCCCGGTCGACAAGACGTTTACGCTAAGGGTCTTTGGGATAAAGATACTTCCCAAAAAAAAGAGGGCCGGAGAGGAAGAGGCAAAAGAGGACAAAAAAGAAAAGAATAAGGATAAAGATAAAGATAAAGATAAGAAGGAAGATGCCGTTGAGGGTGACACTCAAAATTCAGAGAGCAAAGACCCGGGTAAAGAAGAGAATGCTTCAGAACAGACTGATCAGACAGCTGCTGCAGATACTTCGCAGGAAGCCGCTGATCAGAGCGCTGATAAGGACACCTCTAAGGAGGATGATGAGAAATCCTTCCTCGATGTTTTATGGAGTATTTTCGACGGAATAGACAATTTTCTGAAAACACCAATAAATGTGTTTGAAAAAATGCAATATACAATATCTAGAGTTTGTGGTAAAATAGATATGATCAAATCTACAATTGAGAGCGATATTTTCAAAAGGGCATTTGATCTGGTGAAAGACAAGCTCTTCAAGGTCATTAAGATGATCCTCCCGGATAAGACAAGCATCGATCTTTTGCTTGGAACAGGGGATCCGGCTTCCATGGCAGAACTTATGGGAGTTTACGGAGCACTGTATCCGGTCCTTTTTGGGAAGGTGAGACTAACACCTGATTTTGAGGATAAAATAGTTGCTTCTGAGGGACATATAAAGGGACATATCACAATATTTACCATCGTTTACTGCGCAGCAATATGTTTCTTTAACAAGGATGTCAGGAAGACTGTTAAGAGGTTCAAAACAATTATCAAATAAAAAAGAAAGTTTTCTTTGGGAGGATAATATGGCAGAGAGCAATTTCAATAGTGTAGTGGATTCTTTACTTAAGGGAATGAATTCAGTACTTTCAAGTAAAACTGTTGTAGGAGAGGCAACCAAAGTGGGAGACACCATCATTCTTCCTCTTGTGGATGTTTCTTTTGGTGTTGGTGCAGGCTCTACAAGCGCCGATAAAAAGAACGGAGGCACCGGCGGATTTGGTGCCAAGATGTCACCCAGTGCAGTTCTTGTGATCAAGGACGGTGCGACAAGGCTTGTTAATATCAAGAATCAGGACGCTGTTACCAAGGTGCTTGATCTTGTTCCTGACATCATGAACCGTTTTAGCAACCGCAATGTTGAGATGATGGACGATGATGATGCAGTAGATATTGCTTTTCCCAAGGAGAATGAGGAGAAGTAAATATTTTGTAACTGCTTATCCAGAAGGTGGGGGCCCTTATGGAAGAGAAGAAAAATATTGAAGAGATTATACTGAACGGATCGGCGGATGAGCTTGCTCAGCTTCGCCTGTGGCTGTTTAAGGAGAGTGTGCGCCTGGAGAACCAGGAGAGTGCTCTTTCTGAGCGATATGCCAGACTCGAAGCGGATGAGATGTCCTTTAAAGAGAGGATGGATGCCGCTGAGAGGAAGCTTGAGAACGCAAGCAAGAAGCTCAACAACGACAAAGCTCTTTTTGATCAGAGGCTTCGGATCCTCAACAACGGATTCGAGCAGCTCAATGCCGATAAAAAGAAGCTTGAGAGCGAGTTCATAAGACTTGAGAGGGAGAAGGCATATCAGAGAGAAGACGAGTATGATGCGCTTGATCTTCTGTTCAGAGGGGTGAACAGTCCTCTTACTCTCAAAAAGAGATACAAGGATCTTATGAAGATGTTCCATCCTGACAACATCAGCGGAGATTCCTATATGGTTCAGCTGATCAACCAGGAATACAGTGTTCTGTGCAGACAGTATGATACCAGCATGAACTTCTGATGATTTACATCCGGACAAAGTGTTTTGACATTGGCCGCTTAATATGATAACCTAAACAAGTCGTCGCCCTTCGGGGGTGATGACTTGTATATGTCTTTGGTGGGATCTTGCAGCAAAATGCTGCATCTGGCGTATCTGCCGGAAATTCGAAAAATAAAACAAAATTATTATTGACACAATCGAACATCTGTTTTATATTTATATTATCATATGCGAACGGATGTTCTGAAGAGGAGAATTGTATGGAAAGAGAAGAAAAGCAAAAAGCATTAGAGGCAGCACTTGGCCAGATCGAGAAGCAGTTCGGCAAGGGCGCTGTTATGAAGCTTGGTGATTCATCAGACACTATGAATATTGAGACTATCCCTACCGGATCACTCAGTCTTGATATTGCTCTTGGCCTCGGAGGAATTCCAAAGGGAAGGATCGTTGAGATATACGGACCTGAGTCAAGTGGTAAGACTACGGTCACGCTTCATATGATCGCAGAGGTTCAGAAGAGAGGCGGTATAGCAGGTTTTATTGATGCCGAGCACGCCCTTGACCCCGTATATGCCAAGAATATCGGTGTTGATGTGGACAACCTTTACATTTCACAGCCTGACAGCGGAGAGCAGGCATTGGAGATAACAGAGACAATGGTTCGCTCAGGAGCTATTGACATAGTTGTTGTAGACTCTGTTGCAGCTCTGGTACCCAAGGCTGAGATTGACGGAGATATGGGAGATTCACATGTTGGTCTTCAGGCCAGACTTATGTCTCAGGCTCTTCGTAAACTCACTGCAGTCATCAGCAAGTCAAACTGTACAGTGATTTTTATCAACCAGCTCAGAGAAAAGGTTGGAGTTATGTTCGGCAATCCTGAGACCACAACAGGCGGTCGTGCCCTCAAGTTCTATTCCTCAGTACGTATGGATGTCAGGCGTATAGAAGCCATCAAGCAGAACGGTGAGAACATCGGTAACAGGACCAGGGTCAAGGTTGTTAAGAACAAGATAGCACCTCCGTTTAAGGAGGCTGAATTTGATATCATGTTTGGAAAGGGGATCTCAATGACAGGAGATGTCCTTGATCTGGCAGCAAACTCGGATATTGTCAACAAGAGCGGTGCCTGGTATCAGTACAATGGTGAGAAGATTGGCCAGGGACGTGAGAATGCCAAGTTGTATCTCGAGAACAATCCTCAGATTCTTGCAGAGATAGATGCCAAGGTAAGAGCTCATTTCGGACTTCCTGTACCTGGATCCGTGGCACCTGCTGAAGACGTGGCAGTGCAGGAGGAGAAGGCACCCAGGAAGAAAGCAGCCAAGGAATGATGGAATAGTAAGTGACTTATCCCCTGATAATCATCATTATCAGGGGATTATTGTTTCATATGGGGAGAAATATACAGGAGGAGCCTATGAAGGTCACAAAGATTATCGATATGGACAAAAAGCGCAGCAGGATTTTTATTGATGGCGAGTTTGCCTTTGTTCTATATAAGGGAGAGGTAAGGGAATATCATATATGCGAGGGCTGCGAGATAAGCGATGAGCTCTATTCTGAGATCATAAATGTTGTGCTTATCAAGCGATGCAGACTAAGAGCGATGAACCTGCTGCAGAAGCGTGACTACACCACTCAAGGACTGACGGACAAGCTTAAGGAGGGATTGTATCCGCAGCAGGCAATCGATGATGCCATCAAATATGTTGAGTCATACAGATATCTGGATGATGAGAGATATGCAAGAAACTATATTTCATATCAGATGGATAAACGAAGCAGGAACCGCATTATTCAGGATCTGACAGCCAAGGGCATAGATAAGGATATGATAATATCGCTGATTGACGAGCTCTATCTCGAGGATGGAAGTGATGCTGAGCTTGATCAGATCAGAAGGCTTCTGGCCAAGAAAAAGTATGATCCACAAAGCTGTGACTTTAAACAGTCTCAGAAGATCATTGCTTATCTTATGAGAAAAGGCTTTTCTCTTTCAGACATAAATACAGCAATGAAAAATTTGTAATTAATATATAAATAAAATCATTGAGTTTTACATGATATTATTATTAATGACTTCCCAAACGCAAATCGGAAAATGTGTTTGGAAATTGTGCCGCGCTGCAAGTCTGTTCGTATAAAATGATGATAGATATCAGAGAAATTTTTTGAAACCGTGATGGAGGTCAGATATGTCATTTGGCAGAATTAACTTAGGTGGAGAAGAACAGGAATATAAAGAGAGAAAAAGTTATGTCATAGATACTAAAGAGGAGTCCGAGATCCTCAAAAAGGAGAATGATACCAACGGATACAACCTTGTTGTTGAACCTCCCAAGCTTAAGAAGAGACCTACTGAGAAGTATGACAAGAAGGATATTTCCGTTACGAAGGGCAAGACTGCTTCCGAACAGATCAATAAGATGGTAAAGAGTGAGGAACAGTATGTGGCTGAAGAAGGGATTAAAAACCTTCATGCGCTTAATGGGAGCATTCAGGCTATCACAGCCATCTTCGGTGATGAGATGCCTATGCCCAAAAAAGATAAAAAGAATAAGATAAGCAAGGAAGCACTTGATAAGTGCAGAGCTGATACCGACCTTAGCTGCATGACTATCGCCTTTATGTACAACAAGCTTATCATGAACATAGACAAGTGCCTTGAGAACAAAAACGGAGAGACTGACAATGACAGCTTTAAGGATGTGTTAAACGAACTTAAGCAGCAGTGTGAGAAAGAGAGAGAAACTTTTAAGGACAAAGCCCTGCAGTATCAGAGCCTTTTTATAAAGGATTCCAAGAAGAAGGGAAAGAATCCAAGGTGGGTCGAGGCTCTTGAATATGCAAGAGGTGAGTACTATGACCTCGACTCTCCTGACTATTCATTTATCCAGGACAGAACCGGCAGTGCCTCTGAGGTCTTTGGAATAGAGGATAAGAAGAACAAAAAGAAGATATGGTTTAACAAAAATGTAAATGTTCCGCCTTCGGACAGGGCTGAAATGATAAGAGAGTTGTTCGAGGATACATCATTTAAGACACTTTCAGATCAGGATGTGGAGAGCCTTAAGGGTGTCTTTACGGAAATGTATGTAAAAAATGATAAAGGCGTTCTTTACAAGAATCTTCGCGAAGCAGGCGAACGAACTGATGCAGACGGATACATCTCTTTTGTTAAAAACAGATATAAGCCCAAGAAGGGTCAGAAAGGAAATCCAATGTATGATTTCCTCAAAAACCTGAAGGACGACAAGAAAAAAGAAGTGCATGAGCTCCTGGATGGGTTCTGCAGAAGAGAACTCACAAAGAGAATGGCCTATGCAGGCGTTGGTCCTGCGAAGATAAAGCCAAATAGTTCGATGTCCAACAGACATGTGGCTACCAGCAGAATGGCCGGGCTTCTTGGGATACAGAATATTGTGTGCGACTCAAGAACTGCCTATGCTAAACAGGGAGATAATCTCATTAAGGGCAATGTCATGGAAGACTCAGGAGGTATCACCTGTATAAAGGCCGGATTCCAGAGCGGCAATATGTACTTTAGCATGGACTGCATTGCCCAGTTGTTTATGCTGCAGGCACTTGATGCGATAAATGGTCAGACAGACAGGCATCACGGCAATATACATCTTCTTATGGAAAATGGCGGGGGCATATCCGGGATAAGGGCTATAGACAACAACATGAGCCATGGTGAGACGACCATGAAGGATATGTGTTCAATTTCATATAACAAGGTTAAGCCCATTAACAATCTTGTTATATCAGCACTTCCAACCTGGTTTGTCAACAAGATATTCAATATTCAGAAGCCTGTTCTCGAGCTTGTCTTTGCAGACGTTCTTGAGAAATCCGAGATTGATGCCATGTGGAACAGGATCCGCGACTTCCAGGCCATGATAGCCAAGTGTTTCAAATATGATATGAAATACAGGGAGGAAATGGCAAAGAGAGACGGCTTTTATAGGGACGTATATCTTAAGTACAGCGATGAGTATGCTGATGACAATAAGAGAATGCTGGTCTCAATGAAAAAAATGGCAGAAAAGGACCAGCTTAAGTATACGAATATCCCGAGGTTCCTGTGCCCGTCAGAGAAAGAAATATCGAATGCCATACAGAATAAGAATGCGAGGTATCTGGAATGCCCTGATATGTATGAGAGATCCAACATGATATATGAGGACAGGTAAAAACTGCTTAAGCAATGCGGCAGACACTGCGATCTCTTTGAAGAAAAATGAATGAGAGTACATTTTATCCCCCGGAATCTCCCGGGGGATTTTTTGTTTAATAGGAAATTCCTCCGAATTTCCTATTAAACAAAAAACGCTCCGCTATGGATGCGCACTCGCGCGTAAGGTATATGTTGCATAAATGCAACCGCGCTCGGCGCGAGCATGTTGCGAGCAACATGCTTTTT
>CAMNEA010000024.1 GCA_946536145.1 uncultured Butyrivibrio sp. | reverse complement strand
CAGTACATCTTCATCGGTCTGGTTATCTTCGTAGCTATCTCACTTGATATCCGTAAGTACGTTGCTAAGAAGTAATTTTATCCCTTATAATTTTAGAAGGGGCATGGCCTGCGCCATGCCCCTTTTTGTAAATATGACAACGGACGCTTTGGGGCGGGGCCGGCAAAACATAAAAGACTTTGCTCATGTTAAGCCGGACATTCCGCAAAGCCCTAAGCGTGAATTATTCGTGCATTGGCACTCATAATTCCCAGGTCTTTGCTCCATGGCTTAAAAATCGCAAAGTCTTTTATGTCTTTGCCGGCTCCGCCCCAAAGCTGTCTGTTGACTAATTGAAAAGAGATATGTGAGTTTATGTGAAATAGGTGGATAGTTGTTTGTCTGACTTACATCTGTGTGTTAATTGTTTTTAAGGAGGGTTTGATGAGTTTACAGGAAATTATCAATCATATGGGAATTGAGCTGCTGGTCTTTGCGGTATGTCTTTTCTTTGGCATAAGGCTTATAATTACAAGAGATGTAACTATCATTAAGAAGGAGCATCCCGAGGAGATAAGTCATCCCAAGGAGTACACACTATATGCAGGACTTATAATTCTTTTCCTTGGTGTATCAGCTCTTGCTATGGGAATAATATCGTTCTTTAATCCTGTTGCAGGTATGATAGAGATCATCGGCTCAGTGATACTTATGAGCCTTATGTGGAAGTTCATTTATGAGAAATATGCGTAACTGATATTTTTTAGTTGTCGATGCACAGTCCACATGTCAGGTGCAGGGATTTTGGTATATGGGCAGGAGGTAAAGGTGCATTGTGTTTTGCGATTTTTAAACCACGGAGTAAAGACCTGTCAATCTCAAGTGCCTATGCACGCAGAGATTGACGTAAAGGGCTTTACGCAGTGCCTGGTTTAACATGAGCAAAACATAATGCACTTTACCTCCCTGCCTGCATACCTAAGTCCCTGCCCCTGACATGTGGACGTCAAAACTATCTGAATGATGGAGTAAATGGCAATGAATAAATACAAAGTGATGCTTGTGGATGATGAGGAAGATGTGGCCAGGGCCATATTGAGAAAGCTGGACTGGGAGGCCATGGGGTTTGAGACTCCAAGGTATGCTCACAACGGTATTGAGGCTTTGGAGCTTTCTGAGGAACAGCCGCCGGATATCGTGATGACTGATATCCAGATGCCGTATATGGATGGCATTGAGCTCTCAAGAAATCTCAAGAAGCTATATCCGAATATCAGGATCATATTCTTTTCCGGATATGATGAATTTGAGTATGCCAAGGAGGCCATAAGGCTTGAAGCGGAAGAGTATATATTAAAGCCCATCGATGCAGATGAACTCAAGACTGTCTTTACAAGGGTTCACGAGGCACTCGACAGGGATATAGATGAGAAGCTCAACGTTGCCAAGCTTGAGAATTACTATATGGATTCGCTGCCTCTTTTGCAGGAGGATTTCTTTGCGTCACTTGTTGAGGGAAGCATTGACACCGGCCGCATAGGGAAATTCCTGAGCGATTACAGGATAGACCTTCACGGACCGCTTTATCTCACCGCTATCGTGCACATTAGTACCGGAAGGATCCCCGAGGGCATGAATCCCGTGCTTATATCGGTTTCAGTGCGAAGGCTTCTTGAGGAGAGGCTGAGTGACAAGTGGAGCTGCAAGTTCTTTTCCTATCTTGGGAGCACTGTCATTATCGCGCAGCTGTCAGACAGGAAGGAGACCTCAGCCTTTACCGATGAGTGTGACAGGATGTGCAGACTTGCTGAGAGCATGTGCAAGGCCAATGTGACCATAGGTATCGGCTGGCTCGTCGACAGTCTTGGTGATATGGACGCCTCCTACAAGGGGGCAAGGGATGCGGTATCCTACAGAGTTCTGTATGGTCACACCAAGGCAATCAACATCTCTGAGGTGGCGCCATTGCAGAATGATGATCCGGTCTACGAGGAGACGGATTCTCTTGTCGATGTATTCAAAAAGATGAAGATGTCTGATGAGGCCTCTGTAGATGAGGCGGCCAGGAGATATATAGCGAACAATACGTCGCAGCAGGCATCCATACAGAGCTACAGATTTTTTGTCATGGACCTTGTGAGCGAGATCTATAAGTTCCTTCGGAACAACCAGCTCGACATAAACAGTGTCTTTGACATGGACAGTGATGTGTATACCAGAGTGCAGCAGATGGAGGCGCAGGAGTTGTCTGACTGGTTTAGCGCTACGTGTGTCAAGATGCACGAACTCATCGCTGATAAAAGAACTGACAACACCAGGAGCTTTGTCACCAAAGCCAAGGATTATGTCGCTGACCACTATGCGGATCAGGATCTTTCCATTGATTTTATCTGCAGTTATCTTGGCGTATCCAGTGCTTATTTTTCAACGGTTTTCAAGAAGGAGACCGGCAAGACTTTTGTTCAGTATCTCACGGATTTCAGGATGGAGAAGGCCGAGAGTATGCTTGCCATGACGGATGAGAAGACCTATATTATCGCGCAGTCGGTTGGCTACTCTGATCCAAACTACTTCAGCTATGTCTTTAAAAAACAATTTGGTGTCTCACCATCCAAATATAAGGCGGGCAGGGAATCATAGAGGTGCAAAAGAAGGCGCATATCAGGGAAAAAGTGGATAAGTTAAGGGCAAGATGGAAGCTTGAAAGGTATATGAAAAAGGCTGTGCCCAGAAGTATCCAGGTTACAATCTCAGTGTCTTTTACGATTGTAGCCCTTGTTTGTATGCTTGCGATGGGAATTGCCCTGTACCAGAGATTTGCTGTGCGCTCTGAAAAAATGCTGACTGATGCAGCGCAGCTAACCCTCGACCAGACAGTCATAAATCTGGAGGATTATCTAAGGAGCATGAGACGTATGTCTGATGCCCTCTATTACTATGTCATTAAGAATCAGGATATCAGTAAGGAAACCCCGATCGATCAGATGAATCTTTTGTATGAGGCGCACAAGGACTACCTGATCAGCCTTGCGCTCTATACTGACGACGGGGAGCTGGTGTGCGCATCTCCCGTAGGTGTTGAGAAGGAAGATGTCGATGTCACAAGCCAGTCCTGGTTTGTATCTGCGATTTCAAAACCTGAGAATCTGCATTTTTCACAGCCACATGTTCAGAATATATTTGTCGATGACCCTACTTTCAGGTACTACTGGGTTATCTCGCTAAGCCGCGCGGTTGAGATGGGCGGCAGGGGAGTGCCTGAGCAGGGAGTTCTTTTGGTCGACATGAATTATGCGGTGATAGAGCAGATGATGGAGGGGGCCAACGACAACCCCTCACAGCAGTATGTGTATCTGATCGATAATAACGGTACGATCCTGTATCACCCGATGCAGATGCAGATAAGTGCAGGTCTTTTCAAGGAAAACAATATTGCGGCAGCCGGGTATGATGATGGCAGCCACAAGGAAGAACTTAACGGCAGCAGCAGGATCGTCACTGTTAATACCATGAGCTATACCGGCTGGAAACTGGTGAGTGTGATCCCGACCAGTAACTCATACCTTGGAATGAAGGACACCAGGTATTTCGTTCTGATGGTAGTATCCATAACGCTTATTGCCATGCTGATCCTGAACAGGCTGGTGGCAAGGCGTGTCACAAGGCCGATAACGAAACTTAACGAGTCCATAAGGGACATCGAGATGGGAAAGGCAAAGCCGTCAGTCTACATCGGAGGACCGCTTGAGATCGAGCACCTCGGAAAGACGTTCAGGGCAAGCTATGAGCAGATAAGACAGCTCATGAGGGATATGGTGGCGTCACAGGAGGAAAAGAGAAAGTCAGAGCTCGATGCGCTTCAGTCCCAGATCAACCCTCATTTCCTCTACAACACACTGGATTCAATAGTCTGGATGATAGAGGGGGAGAAGTACGACGAAGCGGTGTTTATGATAACGCAGCTGGCAAGTCTTTTCAGAGTGAGCCTCTCGGGTGGCAAGACCATTATTCCGATAGAGGATGAGATCAAACATGCAAGCAATTACATGAACATTCAGAAGGTCAGATTCAAGGATGCCTTTACCATAGACTTTGATATTGACGAGAGGATCAAGAACTGCTGCACCGTCAAACTGATCGTCCAGCCAATCCTGGAAAATGCGGTCTACTATGGGGTAAAAGACATGGAGGACGGCGAGATCAGGGTAAAGGGCTTTCTGGGGGATGACGGAGATATTTATATCACTGTATCCGACAACGGCTTTGGAATGAGCAGCGATCAGACAAAGCTTCTTTTAACTGATGATACAAGAGCTAGAAAGAAGGGATCGGGCGTCGGACTTATCAATGTTCAGAGGAGGATACAGCTTCGTTTCGGAGAGCAGTACGGACTTAAGATCGACTCAGAGCCTGACGAGGGAACGGTTGTGACCATCCATCTACCGGCAATCCCGTGCACTGAGGAGAACAGGAAGAGGCTTGAGTCAGGAAAGGAGCATGAGGATGAAAAATAGAAATGTATTTATTCTTGTGTTTTCTCTTCTTTTGCTGATCATTTTTTTGACATCAACCTCAGCACTGGTCCTGAGCGGAGTGAGGGATGAGCCCGCGCAGGTGTCGGTGATCATCGATGACAGCAGCCAGGCCAGATGGGCGTCATTTCTGTCAGGGGCAGAACAGGCTGCCAAAGACAAGAGTGTAAAGCTTAAGATTGTGTCGACGGGAAAAAGCGTGAACATAAATCAGCAGCAGAGGCTGATAAGTGAGGAGATAAATGAGGGAGCAGAAGGCATAATCCTTCAGATCGCATCCAGCAGACAGACAGAGAATATGATCTCTGACATCAGCAACAGGGCAGTACTTCTTTTGATAGACAGCAGCGCAGATATGGATGTGGACGTTGAGGGAAGGTCTGCGACCATTGAGCCGAACAATATCGAGGTTGGAAGGGCGCTTGCCAATGAGATAAGGATTGCTCTTGGCAATGACCTCTCGGGCTATACGATCGGTATAGTTGCAGGCAACAAAAGACTTAATTCCATGATGCTTCGAATGGAGGGCTTTACCGAGAATATCGAGTCTTCGGGAGCAAAGGTACTCTGGACAGACAACAGCCTGAACAGTATCGTTGACAACATTGAGTACAGGCAAAACAGGGCAAGGGCTGACATTCTGGTGGCACTTGACAACAACGGGCTTGAAGCTGCCTGTGAGTACGTGATCAAAAGCGGTGAGAGTCCTTACATATTCGGAGAGGGCACATCAATAAAGAATGTGAGTTACATAGATGATGGTCTTATAACCAGCATGGTAGTTCCCAATGAATACTACATGGGATATCAGTCGGTTGCGGCCATTGCAAAAAGGCTTGAGAACAGGATCACACCCATGGAGAACGAGACTATTTCCTACAGGGTGATAAACAAGGAGAACCTGTTCGATGAGAACAATCAGAAAATTCTTTTCCCGGTTGTGGAGTGAGAGGTGATTTATGCTATCGGCAATTAACAGGCGCGTTTTATCTATTTTATTGAGCTGCATTCTTCTGGTATCCATGCTGCTTACGGGCTGCGGGGCTGAAACAACGCAGCATAAGCCGGGCAAGATAAGGATCGGGATGACACTTTATGACCAGTATGATACGTTCTTGAGTCAGCTGGCAGAGGAATTTGCCGGGCAGATTGAGCCTGATGTGGAGCTCATCACTTACAATGCCTCGCAGAGTCAGCAGACCCAGAATTCACAGGTCAGGAAGATGATCGAAGAGGGCTGCGATGTGATCTGTGTCAACCTGGTGGACAGGACAGACCCTACGGCGGTGATCGATTCCGCGAGGAAGGCCGGGGTGCCTATAGTGTTCTTCAACAGAGAGCTTGTTGAGGGAGATATCGGAAGATGGGACAAGCTCTTTTACGTGGGTGCTGACGCTGCGCAGTCAGGGATAATGCAGGGGGAGCTTGCGGCAAGAACCTGCCTCACGGACAGAAGCGTTGACAAAAACTTAGACGGTATCATCCAGTATGTTGTGCTTGAAGGAGAAGCGGGACATCAGGATTCCATTGTAAGAACGGAGTACTCTGTCAATACACTTATGAAGGAGGGCGTCAAAGTCGACAAGCTCGGCTACGCCATAGCAAACTGGAACAGGGCTCAGGCGCAGACCAAGACCAGCCAGTTTATAGAGAGCTTCGGTGATTCCATTGAGCTCATTCTTTCTAATAATGATGACATGGCACTTGGTGCAATTGATGCCTATGAGTCATCGGGCATGATCAAGAGCGGATGGCCGGTGATCTTTGGAATCGACGGAACGGATGTCGGCCTTGAGGCAGTTCGTGATGACAAAATGGTGGGGACGGTTTACAATGACAAAGAAGGTCAGGCGCGGGCTATGTACAGGCTGGCAATGCTTCTTGCAAAGGGCGGGAGCATAGATGAGCTTTCAGACGAATATGCTGTGAGCGAGGGAAAATACATAAGGCTTCCCTATGCAAAGGTTACAGCTGCCAACATCAATTCATATCTTGGCAGATAGGAGTGGAAAATGGAAGAGTTTCGTGGTAATTGGATCAGCAGGGAAGTGTATGTAAAGGGAAGGATCATTATTTTTCTGATGGCGCTTCTTGCTGCAGTCCTTCAGGGGAACTATTATACATCTGTGGCATTTGGAGCTGCGGGGCAGGTTCAGCTTGCCGCCCTTTTTACGATAGGTCTTTTCGCGGCAGCGCTGTATATGTCTTCAAAGAGGCAGGGAAGGCTGACCGACGAGGCCGGACTTCTCTACATTATCTTTGGCGGAATGCTGATGAGGTTCTGGTATGTACTGTTTACCGATATATGGACGCTTCAGAATGACGGAGGAACTTTCACGGGATTTGGTACGCCCGACATCAACAACGGTCACATCGGATATGTGGAGTACATCTACAAATTTTTCCACATTCCCGACATGGATCCTTATGAGCACTTTGGATATTATCATCCGCCTTTTCACCATATCATAGAGGCGATATGGATGACGATCCAGAGGCTTATCGGAGTTCCCGAGCCTCTTGCCTTTGAGAATATGCAGGTGCCGACACTGATCTATTCCGCTCTGTGCATGCTTGTTATGCTCCACATCCTCGAGGAGAGCGGTGTGCCCAAAAAGCTTATGTCCTGCGGAATGCTTCTGTTTGCCTTTCATCCGAGAATGATGGTGCTTGCAGGATCTGTCAACAATGACATCTTAGCGCTCCTTCTTCTTTTGGTGACTATATGGCGTGTCCAGGTGTGGATCAGGGAGAAGACTTTTCTCAATATCATCCTTATCGCCCTGTCACTTGGCTTTGGAATGCTAAGTAAGCTCAATACCGCCATTTGTGCGTTTTCAATTGCGCTGATATTCCTTCTGCACTTCATAAGGGTTGTGAGATCGGGAAACAGGGTTGTTATTAAGAACATATTTCTCCAGTATGTTACATTCGGAGCTGTATGCATTCCCATTGGGCTCTCCTATATTGTAAGGAATATCGTCCGATTCGGCGAAAAGCCTGGAATTCCTTCTCCGGCGCTGATTCCCAATGAATCCGTTATGTACACTGGAGATTACTCGGTATGGTCTATTATCGGAGTGCCATCTGTCACTGACTTTCATGTGGAATTCCCTTTCCACCCGCTAAGCGCGAAGGCAATCCACAACACCTGGGTCATACTCTTCCAGACAGGGCTTTTCGCGGAAGTCTACCCGACAACGATTGGTGACGCGCTTCTTTCTTTTGCCCAGATAGCCTATGTGGCATCGATCATCCTGGCAGTTGTCACAACTGTAGTGTTCCTCTGGGTGTACGCGGTAAGGACAGTGCGGCAGGCGAAGATGACAGGGCAGGAGGATGAATGTCTTTTGAGTACTTTCATGCTTTTCACCTATGTATTCATGCTGCTAAGTTTCTGCCTGTATGTATTTAAATATCCCTACACCTGCAGCAGTGACTTCAGATATATGACAGCATCTCTGGTATTCACATCACTGGGATTTGTGGAGATTCAGATGTTGGGTGGAAAGTCCGTGGGCTTTGGCGCAGGGGCTGTGAGAACAGGGGACAGACTTGGCAGCATCCTTCGCTTTACGATGAATACTGCAATGGCTGCCACACTTATCTGTTCTCTTATCGTGTACCTCAACTGGGAAATCTGATTTTAAATTCTGATATAAAAAGTGCTTGCATTTTTTCTGGCATCAATATATAATAGTCAATGTCGCTGATTGAGATACAGTGATCAGCAAATCGGGGTGTGGCTCAGTTGGTAGAGCACTATCTTAGGGAGGTAGGGGCCGCGTGTTCGAATCACGTCACTCCGATTGAATAAAGAGGCTACAAGTTCAGTATTTATCTGGCTTGTAGCCTTTTTGCTTGTTTGAAATAAGTGGTTCCTAAGTGGTTCCTACAAAAGGCTTAACCTGCCAGGCATGATAATCTATAATAAGCGTAAAATAATGCTACAATAGTAAAGAAACATAAAGATTATGTCCGAATGATAAAAGGAGAACTGACCATGGAAACAGTATCACTCAAATTAAGAAAACAAAAGAATATCGCTCTCATCGCCCACGACGGCAAGAAGCAGGAGCTCATAGCCTGGTGCAAAAAACATCAGGACACTCTGAACAGGCATTTTTTAATTGGCACAGGTACAACCGCCAGAATGATCACCGAGGCAACAGACCTTCCCGTAAAGGGCTACAACTCAGGTCCTCTTGGCGGCGATCAGCAGATTGGTGCCAGAATTGTCGAAGGTAAAGTTGATATAGTTATCTTTTTCTCCGATCCGCTCACTGCGGCACCGCATGACCCTGACGTTAAGGCACTTATGAGAATTGCGCAGGTATATGACGTGCCATTTGCCCCGGATAAGGCGACAGCAGACTTTATCATAACATCGCCCCTGATGGATGAGGAGTATGAACATGAGGTCATTAACTTCAGACAGAACATTGCAGAGAGGGCGGAGAATTTAAAAGAGCAGTAGAAAAACAATTGTTATCTCCATGTGTTTATATTTTTTTTAGATTCGCAGGTAATTTCTGAGAACTCGGATTTTATCACTCTTTTTCCGTGTCATCACCTCATCGATGCGCTATGTCATAAATATGAACCTATCTATGCATATGGCTTCATACCTATAATAATTGCAGAATATGAAAGAGAGGTGGTCATTATGAAAAAGATAAAACTGTTTACAGGAGTTGCTTCCATACTCTTTATGATGCTTTTGCTGATAGGCTCACAGAAAATTACAGCCTTTGCTGCAAATTATGGGCCTATTGAGGATGTAGGATACGTTGGCAGGGACGGTTCCATTTACAATCCCATCATTATTTTTAATAAATGTGGGAGAATTGGAAGAACCTGGACTGAATATAACGGTGATGGAACTGTTTATAGTGATAAGCATGAGCATACACTTGTCAGAACGGATTTCAGCTGCGGAAAAGAGAAATATGAACTTATGAAATGCTATCTTGAGAATGGAGACCCCGAGGTTGCGTATTTTATTAACGTAGATATTGATACAGGTGAGCATAAGTTTGTTGAAACCAAAAGAGTTAATCCATCCGGCGGCAAAGACGGCTACATTGAAAAGACCTGCACCAGGTGTGGTGATGTTATCAAAGAGATTCTGCCTGCTCAGGTTGATGACAATTCCGAAACCGGAAATGAATCTGGTGGCAATAATAATACAGATGGTACTACGAATCCTGATTCCGATAAAACTAAGGAGCCAACAGACCATTCCTCGGTAACCAAAATATCAATTTCACAGGCGAAGGTCACTCTGAAAAAGGGAATTTACCTCTATGATGGCAAATATAAAAAGCCACAGATAGCGTCTGTTATTCTTGGCAAAAAGAAGCTGAAAAAGGGTTCTGATTACATCGTTACCTATAAGAATAACAAAAAGGCAGGTAAAGCCAGCGTTATAATAACCGGATGCGGTGCATATTGCGATACTTGTAAAAAGAATTTCTGGATCATGAAGAAAGGTGAAAAACTTACACCTTCCGGATCTAAGAATGTCTACACCATCACAAGCGGCAGTACTGTAGCCATGAAAAAAACCACTGCCACCGGGAAGATCACAATTCCGTCTAAAATAACAGTAAAGGGTACTACTTTTAAAGTGACGTCTATAGCGGCAGGAGCCCTTAAAGGCAATAGTAAGGTAACGAGCGTTACTATTCCTGCCACAGTAACGACAATTGGCAAACAAGCTTTTTATGGCACGGCAATCAAGGACTTCAAGATATATGGAAACCTTTCTTCAGTTGGAGCAAAGGCTTTTTACAACAAGGGCGGGAAGTGTACCTACACCATTTACTCAACCGGTAAAAAGAAATACAACGCCATTGTGAAAAAAATAAAAAATTCTTCCAATAAGAAGTCTAAACTGACTTTTAAGTATAAGAAAAAATAAGCCATATCTGATATAGAAAATCTGATCGGAGAACTTTCATGCCGAAACGGATGTAAAACTTATAAGTACCGATAACATATTTTTCTTTTACAACTGTAGTCTGTTTGAATAGAATAGAACTATAAAAACTAAACTCGGGAGGGGTACAAAATGGCAGACTACAAATTATGGAATGCATTAAGCGCTGCAAAGGGTTACAAGTGGGTGGAACTATCACATTCTCTAAACAATGATAGTCCGTATTGGTCGGGGATCCCGGAAGGATCTGTTGAACTTGGCAAAACGGTCTGGGACTGGGGTAAGCCGGAGCTTGAGTGCCTTATTCAGACATTTAAATTTCCCGGACAATTTGGTACTCACATAGATTTTCCGGGACACTTCGCCAAGGGAAAAGACCTTTCGGAAAAGTACGGCGTGCAGGATCTTATATTCCCGCTCGTTGTAGTTGACATTTCAGAGAAGGCAAAAGAGAACCCCAGATATGCGGTTACTGTAGATGACATCAAGGAATTTGAGAGTAAATACGGACCGATCCCGGATGGAGCTTTTGTTGCCCTGCGCAGTGACTGGTATAAGAAGTGGCCTGATATGGATGCTGTATCAGGCATCGATGAAGAGGGCAAAGAAAATGCTCCCGGATGGTCGCTGGAGGCCCTTGAGTATATTTATAAAGTAAGAAATGCAGCTGCTAACGGCCATGAGACTCTGGATACAGATTCTTCTGCGGTTGCGGAGGAGCATGAAGATCTTATCTGCGAGAGATATGTTTTGGAAAATGAGAAACTTCAGGTTGAGCTTCTCGCAAATCTGGATAAGGTAACTCCTGCCGGCGCGGTTATAATTGTTTCATATCCGCGAATTGAAGGAGCCACCGGACTTCCTGCCAGAGTGTGGGCAATCACGGAATAAGTTAAAAATCAGACAATTTGCTTACTAAATCTTTAACCGTACTTTGAGGTTTGTTATCTCGAAGTACGGTTTTATTCTTTTGCAGTATGTGAACAGCAAAGCGATATAAAGTGACGATGAATACACAATTGTGATAATATTGATATGATGGATTGAATGTAAATTATGAATTAATATGAATAAGGCGGAATAGACAGCATGTCTGATAATGAATCGGGTTCTGTTAATAACGAAAATAAAACAACAAGACGAAAGAGCGTGCCAATTGCCAGAAAAGTTATGGCTGTCAGCGCTGCGCACTCTGTGATTTTGGGGCTGATCGTCCTTATAGTAAGCGTGATCCTGTTTATGTATTATATCCTTAATAAAAGCTATGCTGATACAGCCTATATGGGCAGAACAATTGCCGATGTGCTTGAGGCCAATGCTGATGTGCCGGGACTTGTGGATGCGGTACTTAAGCAGGAACGGGAGAATCCGGATTTCGATAAATGGATGAAGAAAAAGGATCCGGCTCATACCAATGGACAGCTTTTGAACTACCGCTGGTATACCGAGGAAAATCCGCCTCTTGCTAAGAGGGAGGATTATCAGAAAGTTATGGAAACAATCCTTTCATTCAACCGGAATGATGAGGATCTGAATGGCTCCTGCCTTATGGTATTTGATAAGCAGACACATACGGCGGCACTTTTGTGTGACGTGGAGAAATTTGGTGGGAGTGAACCGGTGCCTGTGGAGGAGGTGCTGTGGAGAAGATTCGATGACGTAGAGCTTGATCATATCGAGGAAGAGCGCTGGTCGCTTGCCAAAAATCTCTTCCGCTACATGAAGATCGATCCCAGATATGTTGTCTTTGCCTGGTATGAGGTATTTCCATATCCTGATGAAAATGTGGTCGTTTTTATTGAGGCGGATGCGTTTTATACCCATCTCTGGGCAAATGTATTTTCATATTTGCTGGTTTTCTTTCTGCTGATCCTGTTGATAGTTTTAGGCATGGGAAGCATATACCGGAAAAGAATGCAGAAGATGATATCAGATCCGATTGATATCGTAGCGAAGGCGGCAAAGGGCTATGCAGCGGATCGAAGGATGGGGGATACAAAAAAAGACTATTTTGGGTCCATAGAGCTGAATACCGGTGACGAACTGGAAGACCTTGCCAACACGCTTGGGGAAATGGAACGGGATATTGGTTTGTATGAAGAAAATCTTACAAAGGCTACTGCTGAAAAAGAGCGAATCAGCACTGAGCTTGGGCTTGCGACCAGAATCCAGGCGGATATGCTGCCGAGTGATTTTCCGCTGTTCCCCGACAGGAAGGAGTTTGATCTCTACGCAACTATGTCACCTGCCAAAGAAGTGGGTGGGGATTTTTACGATGCTTTTCTTATCGACGACGACCATCTGTGCATGGTGATGGGTGATGTGTCGGGGAAGGGTATCCCGGCATCTCTTTTCATGGTAGTATCCAAGACGATGCTGAAAAACCGGGTTCAAATGGGCGGCAAGCCTTCGGAGATCCTTTACGATGTAAACAACAGTCTGTGTGAGGGCAATAAATCAATGATGTTTGTAACTGTCTGGCTTGGGATACTGACTATCTCAACCGGGGAGCTGATACAGGCAAACGCAGGTCACGAGTACCCCGTTATTCAGAGAAAAGATAGCGACTATGAACTGATCGAGACAGATAACGGCATGGTGCTTGGCGCTATGAAAAAGATGATGTATAAAGACATGACCTTCACTTTGGAGCCCGGCGATGCACTGTTCATGTATACTGACGGACTTCCGGAGGCAACTGATACTGAGGGTAAGAGGCTTGAACTTGAAGGAATGCTTGAGGCGATAAACAGGCACAAAGATGAGGGAACCAACGAGCTTTTGCACAGCATCAGAAAAGAGGTTGATGAATTTGCAAAGGGAGCTTCGCAGTATGATGACCTGACGATGCTGATCTTCAGATATAATACATTCTTGGATTAAAAATCCAAGAATGTATCAACCAAGCCATTTGAAGGCGACTTCGTCGCAAGGCTTGGTTGACTCCTGAATCATGTTCTCACGAAACCCGCAGCCAGTGCGGGTTTCTGAAATATCATCTAAGAATACATGCTTTATAAGCAATTTAAGCCACCATTCTCATTTTGGGAATGGTGGCTTTTTCGCGCCCTGACTAAGCCGCAATAATTGTGTACCATAAAGTGGACAGCACAATATATGGTGGTTGATTTTTAGAACAGATGTTCTTATAATTAGAGGTGAAAAGGAACAAATGTTTGCGAACATAAGTGCGAAGAACTTGATGTGAAAGGGGATGTGGCATGGATGACAGGATAATACTTCATTCAGATTGTAACTGTTTCTATGCTGCGGTAGAGATGCTCCATGACCCGTCACTTCGCAACATCCCCATGGCGGTTGGCGGAGATCCGCAGGCCAGGCACGGGATAGTGCTTACTGCAAACTATATTGCCAAGAGAAGAGGTGTTAAGACAGGGATGGCTCTTTGGCAGGCAAGACAGGCCTGCAGGGATGTGGTTTTTGTTTCGCCGCACTATGATGAGTACATACGTTTTTCCGGGAAGGCACGGAAGATATACTCGGATTACACTGACCTCGTAGAGCCGTATGGACTGGACGAATCGTGGCTTGATATCACGGACTCGGCGAGGATGCTGGGTACAACAGACGGGATGGAGATTGCGAGGGAGATATCGGGACGCATTAAGAGAGAGCTTGGCATCACGGTATCAATCGGAGTTTCCTGGAACAAGATATTTTCCAAGTTTGGCTCCGATTACAAAAAGCCTGATGCCATAACGCAGATCACGAGAGATAACTACAAGGATATCCTGTGGAAGAGCCCGGCTTCGGATCTTCTGTATGTCGGGAGGAGAACAGAACTGAAACTGAGGAAGTACGGAATCCTGACTATCGGAGATATTGCCTGCGCCGATCCTGAGTTCCTGCATCATATATTCGGCAAGGTCGGATATGTCCTCTATGCTTTCGCAAGAGGAGAGGACCATACCCCGGTGGCAGCCATGGGTGAGTGCTCGCCGATTAAAAGTGTCGGGAACAGCACGACGACTCCGAGGGATCTGGTAGACAATATCGATGTCAGGATGGTCATATATCTGTTATCGGAGAGTGTTGCCGCAAGGCTTCGGGAGAATCACTTCATAGGAGATGTCATAGGGATAAGCGTTAGAGACAATGGCCTTTACAGCTTTACAAGACAGCACAAGGTGAAGATACCTACCAACATCTCGGAAGAGATTGCCGGCTATGCTTTTGAACTGTTCAAAGAGAATTATACCTGGGAGCATCCGATCAGAAGTGTGGGCGTGCGGGTATCGAATCTTGTTCCGGACACCACTCCGCATCAGACAGATCTTTTTAACAGTGAGGAGATGAGGGAGAAGTATCTGCGGGCAGACCTGGCCGTCACAGACATACGGAGACGCTTTGGCTATGAATCGGTTCTTCGCGGCATCATGTATTTTGACAAACAGCTCTCGGGGCTTGATGCCAAGGCAGAGGACCACATGATCCATCCGGTTGGATATTTCCAGAATGGCAACAGGGTTCTTGAGGAATAAAGGATAAGGAGAAGAGCCATGGCTATAAGGATAGGACATAAGGTATATGTAGAGACAATAGTGAAATTTACCGACGAGGGAGTAGTGAGACCGCTGTCGATAGAATGGGAAGACGGCACCAGATATGAGATATCCAGGATAAAGAGCTGCGTTGCGGGAGCCAGCAGGAGAGCCGGCGGAGCAGGTCTTATGTATACCTGTATTGTTGAAGGCAAAGAGATACATCTTTACTATGAGGACAGCCCATCGGGGGCAAAGTGGTTTCTGGAATCGAAGGCTTAACAGATGATAGTATCCTTGTGTGGAATTGCCGAAAGCGCTACCCATTAGGACCATAGAAGGGGGTAAGACATGATATATGCAGTTGATTTTGACAGCACATTGAGTTTTGGTGAGTGGCCCGCAGTCGGACCTGTTAATAAGGAACTTGTCGATTTCCTTTTGCGGCGTCAGATGATGGGAGATAAGGTAATATTATGGACCTGCAGAGCAGGTAAGCCATTGAAGGATGCAGTTGATTTCTGCAGGAAATACGGCCTTGTCTTTGATGCCGTCAATGACAATCTTCCGGAGATTGTGGAGAAGTATGGCTCGAATTCCAGGAAGATTACCTGTGATGTTTACATAGATGACAGAGCTGTCCATGTCGATGACTACATGTGCCTTGGAGACATCGACATGGACAGGATAGAGACAGCACTTATTAGATATGCTGACAGACTGACCAGAGCTGTCTGAAGTGGCCTGCACCTATTCAAAACCTCTGAGTCTGAGGTACTTGTGATACACCTCGTAAAGCGGTCCGCCGGGGCTGTCAGGGAACATGCTCATAGGAGCTTCAAGAGCGGGGATCCACTCAGCGTCGTCAATCTCTTCTGACAGGACGAGCTGCTTCTTTTTGGCAAAGCCTATGAAGCCATGCATCAGCTGTTCCGGAGGATCCAGCCAGTATGTACCTGCATACTCAAGCGTCTCGATATCAAGTCCGAGCTCTTCTTTGACTTCGCGCTTTGCGCACTCCTCAGCCGTCTCTCCCGGGACCATGAATCCTGATGTCAGAGACTTGTAATTCTTTGACAGATACCACTGATTTGACAGTGCAATCTCATCAAGTTCATTGTATGTAAGCACGATGACACAGCTGTTGAAGGTGTCGAACCATCGCTTGTCACAGCTTGTGCAGTATGGAACCATGCCGTCATCACCGGCTTTTATCTGTGTCAGTTTTTCTCCGCAATACGGACAGTACTTGTACCTCATAATGCGCTCCTTATCAGGTGTTTAGTCCAGTGTGCTGTAGAAGGAATCGATGTTTTCTTCAGGGAGTGTCTGCGGATCCCAGCCATAGTCCTGGATGGCAGTGACAGAAAGGTTGTTGGCAGCTACATAATTGGCAACGATCTGAGCCCTTGTTTTCTCAGTCGCATTTTCGGCTTCAGCAGATGGCTCGGCCTGAGCTGCGGGCTCTTTATGAGAACCCGGAATCCGTCCTATATAAAATTGTAACATATAGCAGGCTCCTTTTTTGTAAAAAACATCTAAAGAATTAAGTGTGACAAAATGTCTTATGCCGGGCTCATGTTTCGTATAATGATTTATTTAGTTCGCACGGTTTGATTCAGTGCATTTCGTGTGCGATAATAGATCTATAGCATTTATTCGTTCCGGAGGATCAGATGCACGAGACAACGCAGGTATCATACGGAGACGGTACCATAATGGTCATAATGAGTTCGGAGAGCGAGAGCGAAGTGGCTGCGCCGACCATAAGGTTTGGCGATTACAACGTGGCAGCACAGAGCTGCTTTACAGAAAAAGAACTGTCACAGATTTATTCCGGAGAGCAGGCAGAGGTCAATATTGATTTTCTGATGAGTGACGATGCGAAAAGCCAGGAGGAGCACGAACAGTTCTTTTCCAATATTCCGGCAACATCAAAGGGACAGGAACCGTACCACGAGGGCGTGTACATCAGGATTGACGCCAACAAGGAAGTCGGTGACGAAGAAGCAGTTTCGTTTGACACCTTCTCTGAAGATGTGGAAATGCAGCTTGATATTCCGCTTTACATGATATCCGAAAACAGAAGCTACTATTGTATGACTAATGTGATGGGGGTCTGCGATCTTTTGGAGGACGTGGATGAGGATGCGGATACCTTCACCATAAGAACCCACAGCCTTGGCTCCATGCTCCTTCTATACAGGGATAATGTAGCTGATAATGTATCTGATAAGCAGATCTTCAGGATAAGTTCCAAACATCTCTTTTTTGCATGTATAATCATTCTTGTGATCATATGGTGTGTCATTGACAGACTTCACAGGAAAGACAGACTTTGATTTTTTGATGTGGCGAATGTGCCAAAAAAACAGTAGAATTAAAGTATGGATGGGAAAAGTATTTTTGGAAAAAATGCATATTTCTATGACCGGAATTCAGAGCCTCAGAAGATAGAGAGGCTTCTTAACTTCGGCATTCAGCAGCTTGGGCTTGGCACTATCTTTGTCGACGACAAGGGAAAGTGTGTATATGCGAACAGGCTGGCTTTCAGTATGTTCCATTCAGATGAGAGCCTTGTCGGTCTTCACGGATCCTTTATGGACTGGATGAGGAAGCTTGGCATCGACCCGACTGCCGCCACCTGGTGCAGGATTTTTGAACACAACGGGAAAGAGAGGCTCTATAAGGTTCGCAACAGGCAGCTTATCGACGACGTGGGAAAAGCGCTGGGGCGTCTCTACACCATCCAGAATCTGTCAGAGATGGTTGACAACGGGACGGGAGACCAGTACAGACTGACGCATGATGAGCTGACCCATCTGTATAACAGGCAGGGCTTTAATGAGGCAACCAAAAAGCTCCTTAGCACGACGGACAAGGTTTATCTTCTTCTATATTCCAATATCAAGGACTTCAAGCTCTTTAACCAGCTCTTTGGTCTGGAGAAGGGCAATGACATACTGCTCAATATAGGCGAGATTCTGGCTCAGCGTGTCAAAGAAGAGGACGTGTACGCCAGGATCAACGGTGACCATTTTGCCCTTTGTATGCCCAAGGAGCACTTTGATGAAAAGCAGTTCAAGAAGGCAGTCAAGGAGATAACGGGCAAGGTTACCAGCAATGCGTATTCTATCCACATGCAGATAGGCATTTATGAGATCAAGGATCCGACCATGGATGTTACGCTGATGTGCGACAGGGCATATATGGCGTGCAAATCCATCAAACGTGACGGCATCTGTGAGATTGCCTGGTACAGCGATGAGATGCTTGTAAACGCTCTTTTGGAAAAAGAGATACTTTCGAGCTTTGACTTTGCCATCATCAACAGGCAGTTTGGCATATATCTGCAGCCGCAGGTCTATGCGGACGGCAGGGTATATGGTGCTGAGGCTCTGGCCAGATGGATGCATCCCGAGAACGGACTTATTCAGCCAGGGGTATTTATCGATGTACTTGAGAGGGCGGATCTTATATACAAGCTTGACCGGTATATCTGGGAACTTGCAGCGATGCAGCTCTATCAGTGGAAAGGCACGGAGAGAGGGAATATCTCGATTTCTGTCAACGTATCGCCCAAGGACATTTATTATCTTGATATAAATAAAGAATTTGGCAATCTCATAAGAAAATATGATATTGATCCGGGACTTTTGGACATAGAGATCACAGAGACCGCAGTGACATCTGATGTCAATAAATGCGCGAAGCTGATCCTGGAGCTTCAAAAGAGTGGCTTCAGGGTTGAGATCGATGATTTCGGAAGCGGGTATTCATCGCTCAACATGCTCAAGGATATCAATGCGGATGTACTAAAGATTGACATGGGATTCCTTCGCAAGACCGAGAATCAGAAGCGTGCCCTTGTCATTCTCAATTACACTATAGATATGGCTCATGAACTGGGGATGAAGGTCGTGACTGAGGGAGTGGAGACCAAAGATCAGCTCGACTATCTCGTTGAGATGGGCTGCGAGTTGTTCCAGGGCTTCTACTTTGACAAGCCGATGCCTGTAAGTGATTTTGAAGCAAAATACAAAGGAGGAAAGATATGAAGAAAATTGGGATCAAAGAAGTTGTTGCGATGGGTATAGGAACTGCGCTTTTTGTCGTTCTGACTAATGTGCAGATTCCGATAATCATTGTTCCGAATACGGGCATGCAGCCAAGAATGGCTGTGCTGGCATTCTTTGCGGCAGTATTCGGCCCTGTGGTTGGCGGTGTTGTAGGATTTCTTGGTCATGCGCTTGGAGACGCAATATTCTACAGCTCTGTATGGTGGAGCTGGGTATTTCCGGAGGCAGTTGTTGGAGCTGTCATAGGAATTTTTGCAGGAAAGTTTGCTGTAAAAGAGGGCGGATTTACAAACGCCAGGAACATTATTCTCTTTAACATATCACAGGCGGTAGCCAACGCAGCGGCCTGGATAATCGTTGCGCCTGTGCTTGATATCCTGTTTTACAAAGAGCCTGTCAACAAGGTTTTCGCTCAGGGAGCCGTTGCCTTCCTGCTCAATGTTGTTATCATAGGCATTCTTGGGACTCTGCTCCTTGTAGCATACAGCAGGATTTCCGGCAAATCATCTGATCTTAAGGCGGAGGAATAAGAATTGGCAGAAAGAAATTCTCCCATTATAGAATTCGAGAACGTATCCTTTAAGTACAGAGCTCAGAGAGAGCCTACACTGAGGGATATAAATCTTACGATCAACAAGGGAGAGAAGATCCTGATCGCGGGTCAGTCCGGATCAGGCAAATCAACACTTGCACACTGTTTAAATGCTCTGATTCCCTGCTCCTATGCAGGGGAGATGAGCGGAATACTCCGAGTTGATGGAAATGACCCGTCAAAGCTCGGAGTTTTTGGTATGTCCAAAATTGTCGGGACTGTTCTTCAGGATACGGACGGACAGTTTATTGCACTCACCGTTGCGGAGGATATTTCTTTTGCACTGGAAAATGACTGCGTTCCTCAGGATGAGATGTTCGCCACGGTGAAAAATGTGGCAGAGCGCCTGGAACTTAGCGACTTTCTGACCAATGCCCCGGGAGAACTCTCCGGAGGTCAGAAGCAGAGAGTATCTCTTGGAGGCGTTCTCGCCTGCGACGTTAAGATACTTCTCTTTGATGAACCTCTAGCCAATCTTGATCCGGCAACCGGGAAAAGAACTATCGCACTCATCGATGAGATCATGAAAAATGATGACCTGACTGTAGTGATCATAGAGCACAGACTGGAGGACGTGCTGTACCGCGATGTGGACAGAGTCATACTTATGGACGGCGGAAGGATCGTCGCGGACAAAAGTCCGGATGAGCTTCTTTGTTCGGATCTGCTTATCAGATACGGGATCAGGGAGCCTCTTTATATTGCTGCGCTCAAGGCTGCCGGGGCGGATTTAAGATCGGAGAGCCATCCGCAGCACATCGAGAGCATGGATCTCGAGCCATACAAAGACCGGGTGCGAACATGGTTTCATGGCATGCCTGCCCATAACAGGGGACAGGCATCAGAGTCTGCGCTGTCCGTGGAGGGACTTGAGTTTAGTTACAATGAGAAAAGGAAGGTTATCAGAGACGTCTCTTTTGACATAAAGAAAGGTGAGATGGTGTCGCTGGTTGGCAAGAACGGCGCCGGAAAGTCAACCCTTGCCTCCCTGATATGCGGATTTCTGAAACCCGACAAGGGCGTGATCAGGCTGTCGGGGCAGGATATTTCAGACCTTTCCGTCAAGGAGAGGGGAGAACATATCGGCTATGTGATGCAGAGTCCGAACCAGATGATAAGTAAGCCCATGATCATGGAGGAAGTGGGGCTTGGGCTTGCAGTAAGGGGAGTAGCGCAGGATGAAGTAGAGAGGAGAGCCGGCGAGATCCTTAAGATCTGCGGCCTTTATCCGTTCAGGAACTGGCCGGTTTCGGCGCTTTCTTTCGGACAGAAAAAGAGAGTGAGTATAGCTTCGATCCTCATAATGAATCCTGATATCCTGATCCTGGATGAGCCTACCGCGGGTCAGGACTATATGCATTATACAGAGATCATGGAGTTCATTACTGATATAAGAAGACGCCTTCCGGTGACGATCATTATGATCACACATGACATGCACCTGATGCTCGAGTATACTGACAGGACGCTGGTGCTGACAGACGGACAGCTCCTGATGGATGATACGCCTGCGCGCGTCCTGACTGATGAGAATATTTGCAACAGAGCATATCTTAAGAGGACGTCTCTTTATGATCTGTCTGTCAGGTGTGGAATAGACAATGCAGGAGAGTTTGCTGCCAGATTCATAGATTTTGAAGAGAGCAGAAGAGGGGAGGCAAAAGATGTCCAGACTGATATCTTATGAAGTGAAAGATACCCCTGTTCACAGACTCAGTGGATTTACCAAGCTTGTCTTTTTTATTCTCTGGTGCCTTGTGAGCGGGCTTACCTTTGACACCAGGATACTTATTGCGATGCTTATCCTAGGACTTGGTATATATGTTTTGGCCGGGATACGATGGAAACAGGTGAGCGCGGTCTTCGCTGTGATAATGTTTTTCATGGTGCTGAATCTTCTCGGGATTTTTTTCTTTGCTCCATACCAGGGGTGCGAGATTTACGGCACCAGAAGTGAGATAGTGCATCTGTTTGGAGGATACACGCTGACCCGGGAACAGCTCTTTTACGAGTTTAATGTGCTTATCAAATACTTCACGGTGATCCCGGCGGTCTTCATTTTCCTTGTTACTACTGACCCGAGCGAACTTGCGTCTTCCCTCAACAGCGTGGGAGTTCCCTATTCGATCTCCTATTCCCTTGAGATCGCGCTTAGGTATATACCAGATATCCAGGACGAGTTTACAAGGATAAAGAATGCGCAGGAGGCCAGGGGAATTGAGATGAGCTCTAAGGGGCGCCTCATGGACAGAATAAGGAATACTGCAAGCATCATATTCCCGCTGCTGTTCTCGACGATGGAGCGCATAGACGTGGTGAGTAACGCCATGGAGCTCAGGGGCTTTGGCAAAAAGCCAAAGAGAACCTGGTACTCAAGAAAAAAGCTCACTTCAGCCGACATGGCAGTTCTGACGGGGATAGTCATATTTTTTGCAGTATCGATGATCATAACATTCCATGACGGAAACAGGTTTTACAATCCGTTTATCAGATGAATTCACAGGAAGAAAAGATATTGTTGACCGCAGCAGAGTACTCACCTTTGCTGCGGGCTTTTCTTATGGCTTTAAGGCAGCGTTCACAGTCCCTGAAGTGGACGTGGAGGAATGCCCAGTGCTCGAGCATCTTGAAGATGACGTTGCGATCTTCCGGGATGTACTCTGAGTATGAATCATAGAGCTTTCTTAGATACAGGCGAAGTTCATTGCCTGTCAGTGCGCTGCCTCCGCCCAGTTCTCTTACAAGGGCAGGGTTTGCAAGAAGACCTCTTCCTATCATTACTGATGAGAGGAGAGGACGATTTGTTTTGCTGTTTACGGGCTGATCTGAATTTATATAGCCGAGGATTTTCTTGTAATCATCGGGAGTATCAATACTGCCGTTATAGCAGATGTCTGCAGTCCCGCCGCACTGCCTGTATATATATGCAGCATTTTTGAAATCATCAAGTCTGGGTGAGCCTGCATAATAATCTTCGCGAACCCTTGCATGGAGGATAAGCTCTTTGATCGGATAGGCGGCAAAGATCTCCATGAGGCGCCCAGCTTCATCGGGGCTTGAAAAGCCAAGCCGCGACTTGATCGAGACATACGGATACTTGTTTTCACTGTTCATGTCAGATCCATCATTCGAAACGAAGGCTTCCGGATCTGCTGCAGGAACAGCGTCAAATATCTTTTTCAACATCTCATCAAGGTAATCCGTATCGATAAGAAGACCTGCTCCTTTCCTCCTGTTTACAACAGTGGGAGCGGGGCATCCCAGGTTAAGGTTTACCTCATTGTAACCAAGCTTTTTGATCTCCCCGGCAGCCCAGAGAAAATCTTCGGCGCATCCTGCCATTATCTGCGGGATTATCCGGTCGGTGCAGCCATCAAACGCAGGATTCTTATCCGGAAGGATGTCTTTCTTTTCCCTGTTCTTGAAGTGATGGGTGTGAGTTGCAGTCAAAAAAGGCGTGAAGTACTTGTCCACGCCTTTGCCAAAAATCTCTCTATGTATATTTCTGAGTGGATAGAGGGTTATGCCCTCCATCGGTGCGTAATAAAAATTCATAATCTTACCGGTTCTTCATGCTGACTCTGCTTCCTGCAGGTACTGATGATGTGATGAAGGCGTTGGCGCCAATCACGGAACCCTCTCCAATTACAGTTTCGCCTCCGAGAATTGATGCTCCTGAATAGATGGTGACATTGTTCTCAATCGTAGGATGTCGCTTGACGCCCTTAAGAGACTGCCCTCCTCTTGTTGAGAGGCCGCCGATAGTTACGCCCTGATATACCTTGACGTGCTCACCTATGATCGAGGTCTCGCCGATTACGATTCCTGTTCCGTGGTCTATCATGAAGTATTTGCCGATAGTAGCGCCCGGATGTATATCTATACCGGTCTTGGAATGTGCGTATTCAGTCATCATCCTGGGGATGAGCGGCACCTTGAGAAGATAGAGCTCGTGAGCGATCCTGTTGATGGTAGTTGCGGTAAGACCCGGATATGAGAGGATGATCTCCCCCTTGCTGTAAGCGGCCGGATCACCGTCATAGCAGGCCTGAAGGTCAGTGTCGAGATATTCTCTTATCTTGGGCAGCTGCTTAAAGAACTCATGGGTGATGCATCTTGCGCCGCAGTCAAGCGTCTCGTCTGATGCGTTTACATAATCGTGACTGTGATGAAACGCGATAGCAATCTGCTTCTGCATATTGTAAATGACATCCTCAATGACAATTGAGATTCTGTTGCTGTCATTGTAGCTCTTGTAAACCTTGTCCCTGTAGTAACCGGGATAGATGATGCGTATGAGCTTGATGACGATATCCTTGACCGCATCTCTGTCCGGCTGATTGTACACATCCAGCTGATCTACATCACGGCCATTATCATAGTCGGCTATTATCAGGTCTACTATATCCTTTATCTCGTTTTTTAACTCCGGTGAGTTGTTATTCTTTTTAAAATCCATGAGCTGGTCTCCGTTGGTTAATATATATAATGAAGAAACACATTTTGTATAAATATACCAAGAGGGAAAAAGTACCCTCTTGAATATTTCTTTTAATTATACATACCTGAATAGGAAATTCAAGATTTGCCAAAGGCAGTTTTCGCACGATTATTCCTGTTTTCGTTCGGAAAGTCATAGGTCACATAATACCAAGATTATTTACCCTAAGTGACGAGTTTTATTATTATAGGGCATATTCGCATTGATTTTTCATGCATGCTTGCGGGCGGTTTTCACCTGGAGCATGTTTTTTGCTGTCAGCATATACATACATTTGGGAGGATGGTTTGAAAAAGGTAAGAAAAATATCAATTAATCCCTAAACAATATAAAACTTTGTGCCGATAAAAAAGTAGGATAGATTAATCCTTACTCTGCAATTCTTTAGCCGGGCAAACGGATCTTGCCCAAAGTGTACACGGAAGTACATGAAAACAGTCAGCCTGATGCAGGCGGTGCCGGAGCATATTATTGCAATACACTTCAATGATTTGCTGGTAACATGCACCGGAGAACATATCTGCCATCTGTAAGGCAGAATCTTTCGGAGGTACACATTATGCTAAGATCACTCTGGTCCGGAGTCACCGGTTTAACAACACATCAGACCAAGATGGATGTCATAGGCAATAACATTGCCAACGTCAATACCACTTCATACAAGTCTCAGGCAGCAGGATTCCAGGATATTCTTTATCAGACCAGGAAGGATGCTTATGCGGCTACTGACACCAATGGCGCGGTAAGCCCGGCTCAGATCGGACTTGGAACAAGACTGTCCTCGGTCTTTACAAACATTACCGAGCAGGGATCTGCAATGGTGACGGATAATCCGTATGATCTAATGATTACCGGAGATGCCTTTTTTGTTGTTCAGCCGGATGGATCAGATGCTACCATGGCTTACACTCGAGATGGTTCGTTTACTGTAGATGGTGATGGATATCTTGTAACAAAAGGTCAAGGTCATTATGTTCAGGGGGCAACCCAAAATGGTAATACAACAATCCTTGACAGGATAAGAGTAGTCAATTATCAGCCGGTAGTAGATCCTGATGGGGCTGTCAGAATGCGCGATACGGTTCCGGGAACTGCTACTACAGAAGCACAGATTAAGGGAAATCTGAATAAATATGACAAAAATCTTGTAGAAGGCGAACCTATCAATTTGCAGGTGTATGGATCTGACGGGAATCCCTATGATTTAAAACTGGTGTTTAATGATGCCGGAGATTTGGCAGATAATACATACGCTATGAGCATAGAGAGTATAACTGATCAGGATGGAAAAGAGATTGAGCTTGGAGTTACCAGAAGCCTGTTCATGTATTATGGCGCTAATGATGGTGAACTCAAGGCGGTTGCACCATATACATTTTTGTACTATTCCGATACTAAGGAAACCAAGAATGCTGCGGGAGGAGTCAATTCAACAAGCTTTAAACTAAATGGCTCAATGATTGGACAGTCCTATTACACTAAGACAGTGACCGGTACAGATGGAAAAGAGTATAAACTGAATTTTTCGATTGAAGAGGATACAAGCGGAAAAGGCGATTATACGTTTAAGCTTCAAAGTGTTTCAGACGAAAATGGTAACGAGACCGAGTATTCCGGCAACAGCTTGCTTTTTGACTACGATAATAATAACGGCAAGCTAAAAACAATAGATGGCAAGAATAACAAACGACATACATTCTCGTTTACAAATGACAAATTACCGATTGGTCCTGTTACAGTTGATTTTTCTGATACAGAGATGGTGGTATACGGTGATAAAGACTATACTTTCAGATTTACAGGTGAAGCATCTAAGTTAGGACCGTTGCATATGGACTTCACTTATACAACTAATTATGCAGCACGTAAAAATGCTTCATACTCGACACTTAAAGCTGACAGGGGTGATGTGAACGGAAAAGGCACAGGTTATTCTAAAGGAGTGCTTAATAGAATATCATTTGCTAATGACGGTTCTATTTATGGAGAGTATTCAAATGGGCAGAGCGTGCTGAAGGCAAAGCTTGCTTTTGCTGAATTCAGTAATGCCATGGGACTTGAAAAATCAGGAGACAATCTCTATACAGAATCTCCAAATTCGGGAGATGCACAATTTGTTGATATCACAAGTAGTGGCGGTTACATCTCCTCCGGTGTCCTTGAAGGCAGCAACGTTGATCTTGCCGCGGAATTCACCGACATGATCACGACCCAGAGAGGATTCCAGGCGAACAGTAAAGTGATAACAACTTCTGATGAGATGCTCCAGGTACTGAGAGACCTCAAGAGGTAAGTTAAAACTAACAATAAACCGACACGCAGGAAGTTTTATTAATAACAGATGATTGGAAACTAAAATTTTTATAAACTTTTTTGTAAAGAATTTACACAGAGCTGGACTGGTTTTCAGCTCTTTTTTTATGGAAACTGTGAAAAATTTGTGAAAAAAATTCTTGAAATCGTTTATGAAATGTTATATATTGTGTTTGCGCGTTGGGGAACGCGTGAGGGAAACGTGATTAAAAGTTATTGTTTGTAGGACATTTTTCTTAAGTTCTATTATCTTAGTAGTATAAAAGGCAAAGCCATCGAGAGATGGTGACGCAAAGCTAAAGGGTCTTAACACATAGTGAAAGACAGCCAGTTGCTGGTGCTGGATAAGAAGCGGCACCATATATTTGGACCGTGGCTGTGACTTAAGACAGACGGTCTATTTTTGTGGAATTACAATACACAGTGTTCGAGGATGAATGGCTATATCTGACACGCAGATAATTAAACCTCGTACATTGGAAGTGGTTTTATAAATACTTGCAATTGACTTTGGATTTGCGCTTGACTATTAAACCTAGACATCAAATGTGTATTATGCGCCAATCGGAGCATAATTTTTTTTGCGCGAATTTAGAATATATCAGGACAGCAGGGGATAAAGTGGCAGACGTAAATCTTAAAAAACTCAGCAGGGCTGAACTCCTTGAGATGATGATCAGTTTCTCGGAGGAGACGGAGGCAGTCAAGAAACACGAGGCGGAGCTTAGAGAGAGCTTTGAGAAAGAAAGACTTGAACTTCAGCGTGAAATGGCAGAAGAGAGAGCCCGGATGCTTAAGAGCTTTGATGAAGAAAAGGCTCAGATGCGAGAGAAATTCGCAGAGCAGAAAGCTGAGATGCAGGCAAAGTTTGACAAGGACATAGCGGGGCTTAAGGCAAGGCTTGAAAGAGAGAAGCAGCAGCTTCAGGGACAGGTTGAGGATTCACTTTCCAAGATCGACAATTCCAAGTCGCTTGCAGAGGCATCACTGATGGTGGGAGGTGTCATGGAGGCAGCGCAGAAGGCTGCGGATCTGTATGTAGAAACACTGAAAAAGAATGCCACCGAGGAGTATGATCAGTTCCTTAAGGAGATTGATTCACATAGAAAGAGAATGGCTCTTTTGGAGAGTCAGGCCGGAAAGGAATCAAAAGAAAAGAAGACAACAAGAAAAAGAACTGCTAAAAAGGTAACTGATAAGACAGATGAGTGAGGAAATGAACAATAAGCCCTCTCTTGAAGAGCTTAAGAAGGAACTCAAAAGGGAAGGTCGAAAAAAGGAATATCGTAAAGTACTGAGGAATACACTCATAGTTGTAGTTGTCGTAGCAGCCTTTGCAGTTTTGGTATCAAGCTTTTTTGTAACGGTACTAAAGGTTACAGGTGATTCGATGACACCCACTCTGGAGACTGGAGAGATAGTAATAGCTCAAAACCAGAGCACATTTGAACCGGGCGATCTGATAGCTTTTTATTATAACAACAAGGTTCTGGTTAAAAGAGTTGTAGGATCTCCTGGAGACTGGATCAACATAGATGAGGAAGGAAATGTCTCGGTGAACGGAGTCACACTCGATGAGGATTATGTGACTGACAGGAGCCTTGAGCCAACGGATCTGGAGTTTCCGTATCAGGTTCCGGAGAACAGATTCTTCGTTTTGGGAGATCACAGAAGTGCTTCAATAGATTCACGAAGCAGTGTGGTCGGATGTGTTACAAGAGAGCAGCTAATCGGTAAGGTTTTCCTGAGGGTGTATCCTTTCAATGTTTTTGGAAATCTGTAGAAATACAGATATAAATTTTGGGACTTTTCACTTAAACGTTTTCGAAGACGCCTTAAATGATTGAAATTTTGTTAAATGGCACTCGGAAAATGATTAAGCGATGATTTTAATGAAAACTTATTAAAGTTAATCAATTTTTAAGAACTTTGGGAAATAGGGGTATTGGGAATGCGCAAGGTAGATGAGCATCGCGCGGAAAACTACATTAAGAATCATGTGAGATATAAGAAGTGGCTGGTATTTGCTCTTTGCATATCTCTTTTGACAGGAACTTTGACACTCTATGGGCTCAATAAACCTGCTACGGCTATGACAGAAGATGGGGCCAAGGATGTAGGACTCGTAATGGAGACTGCCGATGATGATTATGAGGCAGGGCTTATAGAGCAGATGGAGAGTGAAGAGCCTGAGGACGGCGATGATCAGAATGATGATGCTGAGGAAGAGGCATCTGTTGAGGACAGCTCTGATGATGATGCCGCGGAGGATACATCTGTTGAGGATGATGAGGACGGCGATGACTCAGAAGATACAGGTTCGGATTCAGAAGATTCTGAAAAAGAGGATGGTTCTGATGAAGCTTCTGAAGATGTGAGTGATGCTTCCGCAGAAGCTTCTTCTGAGGACGACGAAGCAGAGAACGATGCTGACGAAGATTCAGAAGAGGAAGAAGAGACTTCTGATGAAGCCGGAACAGCAGGCTCACTTGATAAGGACGATGAAGATCCTTCCGATGATACAGAAGTAGAAGAAGAGGAAGACGAAGCAAAAGAGGATGCTTCCGATAGCGCATCTTCCAAGAACAGCAAAGAGGATGACGCAGCTGTGGATGCAAGTTCTGTAGATTCTTCAGCAGATGAGGAAGAGGACGAGGCAGATGCTGCTTCAAGTCTTAAGAGTAAAGAAGATGAAGAAGACGATGCCGATAAGAAAGATAAAGAAGACGATGCCGATAAGAAAGATAAAGAAGACGATGACGAGCTCGATGAAGATGTAGTACTCACCGTTTCTTATGTAGATGAAGAGGGTGAGTCACTGAAGGATGACAAAGAGATCAGCATTTCCGACAGCATCAGCTTTGAGGATGAGGCACCCCAGATCGAGGGTTATACATTTGAGAAGGCAACAATTGACGGTGACAGCATATCATCCGTTTCTGTAAAGAAGACTGATGATGGTTACAATTATTATGAAGTTACATTCACGGATGGCGACAGCGAGGACATCAAAGAGGACAAGACAGTAGTTCTTACCTATAAGGCAGAGGAATCAGAAGAGGATGCCGACACAGAACTCACTGAAGACGTTACGATCACTGTCTCCTATGTGGATGAAGAGGGCGAAGCTCTCAAGGAAGACAAAGAGCTGAGCAACTCTGACAGCATTGATTTTGCAAAAGAAGCTCCTGAAATTGAGGGATATGAGTTCAAAGAAGCTTCTATTGATGACAAGCTCATCACAGCCATAGCTGTTAAGAAGACTGATGATGAAGCCCAGGTAAGATACTACGAAGTGACTCTCGAAGACGAGTCTTCTGAGGATATCAAAGAGGATGCTGCCTTAGTTCTTACTTACAAGGCAGTAGAAGAGGAAGAGATTAAGAACGTTGTCCTTACAGCTTCATTCGTAGACGAAGAGGGCAAAGAGCTACGTGAAGAGGAAGAGCTCAAGATCAAGGACAGCTTCGAATTTGCTGAGGATGCTCCTGAGATTGAAGGGTATGAATTCAAGCAGGCAGCTATTGAAGATAAGGCCATAACTTCCATCTCAGTAAAAGAAACTGCTGAGGAGACAGAGGATGAAGAGGAAGTTAAGTCTGTATATGAAGTGAATTTCGATGATGACTCAGTAAAAGAGCTCACAGAGGATACAACAGTTGTTCTCACATACGCAGAAACAGAAGTAAAGACTTCAGTAGTTCTTACAGCAAAATATGTTGATAAGGGCGGAGAGGACATAGCAGAGTCCAAAGAACTCAAGATCTCAGGGGAGAAGACGGCTAAGGATTTAGAGCCTGATGAGATCGATGGATATTTTTACGAGGGACTCTTCTATGAGGAGAATGAAATTGTAAATATAGAGCCTGTCTTTGACGAAGAGGCAGCAAAAGAATCCGATGCCGGGGATGAGAAGGCTGAGGATGACAAGGAAGACAAAGAGACTGCCGATGAAGAAGCACAGGATAAGATCATCGCAGGCTACAAGCTCACTACAGCTGATGATGAAACAGTTGAGATCACTGAGGACTTTGAGATAGCATTTACCTTTGTCAGGGCAAGCAAAGAGACAGAGTTCACCTTCTCAGATAAGAAGGTAAAAATCAAGGTTACAACCAATAAGAAGAATGTCTTCCCTGATGGAGTAGAGCTCAAGGCAGCAGAGGTAACCGCAGAGTCTGAGAAGTACAACTACGACGCTTACATGGAAGCACTCAATGACAGCGCCGAGACCATTGCCGAGCAGTCAGGGAAAGAGTCAGCAGATGAGCTTACTGATAACAATACGCTACTGTATGACATAGCATTCATGTATAACAATAAAGAAATCCAGCCCAAGGAAGGCTCTGTGACTGTATCGATTGAGTTCAGGGATCAACAGCTTTCAGACGGGATTTCGGCATCAGACGATGAGAATGTAACAGTAGTACACCTTCCTATCAAGGAAGAGGTAAAAGAAGAAAGCGAGATCACGTCAACAGAGGAAGCTACAGATATCACCAAGGAAGATATCAAGGTTGAGACACTCGCAGAGGCTGCTGCGACAGTAGGAGATAAAGAAGAGAAGGTAGAGTTTACATCGGAGAGCTTCTCGATATTTGCGGTTATTTCCTATCAGAAACATGAACCGGGAACTGATACATACAAGTCAGTACTCGGAGATGCCATAAACTTTGGTATTACAGCAGGAAAGATAAAGTTTTCTGAGTCAGAGACAAACTTTGCTGTAAAGATTGTTGATGCGGATGGACAGACCGGTAACGACATGACCAATCCGGAAGAGCAGACCTTTATGGCAGGTGAGGTTACCGGAAAATTCCAAATTAAGGGTGAGCCTGCTTACTTCATTGTTCCAAGGGATTATGCAAGCAGAATATCCCACAATGGGATTGTTGTTTTCGGTCTCGCTGAAAAGAGTGCAATAAATGACAGTATCGAAAGGATGCTTCAATACGTAAGAGATGCTTCTGCAGATCTTGCTACTAGAAAAGACAACGCTCAGATAGTATATGACGACAATTCGCAAAAGAGCACTATTGATCTTAGATCCTATGCCGATAACGGTACCTATTATGTAACGATTGATGACAGCAATAAGTATAAGGTAGATCAGGCTGACAAACTTAAGATACTAAAGAAGCCAGGACAGACTATTGTATTCAATGTAAGAAGCAAAGGCGACTTTGTGGTACATAAGTATAAGGTTGGACCGGATGATAATTCTACAGTTGGTTCAGACACTCTTGCAGGTACAAGTGAGGATACGGTTGCAAGAACAATCATCTGGAACTTTATTGATGCAGGTACTGTTTCTGTTAATGCGGGCGCAGCAGGCGTTATGATTTCAGGAAACAAAACCGCCAAGTGGTATAACTCAAATCCAACATCCGGCTGGCTGGTATTTCCTGATGTTGAACTGAAAGCCGAGTTCCATAATACCTACAACGACATCAGGAAGATAGGTGGAACAGCACAGTTCGAGGCCTTAAAGACAATTGATAACCAACCTGCAACTGTTTCAGGCTTTAAGTTTTCACTGTATAAGCAGGACCAGAATTCAAGCACTGGATGGACTGAACTGCAAAGCGTTCGCACAGGTTATGACCAAGACAGTAGTAAAATGATAGTCGATCAGGAACAGATTGATGCAAGTCATATTTCGTTTGAGTCTATAGCCTATGGCGCAGATAATGCTTATGGAAGAAGGAATTTCCAATATACAGCTGCAAGTCCCGGAAATCCGGAGACGTTCATCTACAAGATAGCAGAGACGGCAGGTACTTCAGGTGATGATGGTTCTTCATACACGCCTGATACCAGAGTTTACTATGCGAAGGTTACTGTTACCTACCGCGAAGTAAACGAATTTACCAAGACTGCTTATTATGATGTAAGCAAACCTGTTTACTATGATGACAATAATGGCAGTATTGGCAATGAGATAGAAGGTGTGCCGACATTTAATAACGTGACAAGGCAGGGACATGCGGCATTTACGCTTTACAAGTATCTCAATGGCGGAGATCCCGGAAATCTGAAATTCAGCTTCACTGTCAGGGTGCTTCAGAAAGACGGAAAGCTAAAGACGCTGACAAATAACCTTCAGAATGACGGTTCGGTTATTTCTTATGATTTTGATTACAATAACAGCATTATTGCGCAGGATGGAAAGATCTATCTTATTGTAACGGAAAATGACATAACTCAGGGGAACACAACCCAGATAAAAAAGGATCCTTCATATATATATATAAGGATAGATGATCCGGGTACAGATAATCAGAAGATAAAATACTATTATGTAAAGGTTCCTGAGGGTGGTCTTAACGATGCAAACACAAATATAAATATAAAAAGGCTTTATGACGATGGCTACCAGGATAAATATACCTACGTCAGGGCTATTGCTATAGGATCTACATTCTATATCCCTGAGGATCAGCTTGTAAGAAGGGCAGCATTCCAGAATACGGGTGACGGAATGCTTAGGATCCACAAGATGGTAGTCAACGAGTTTGAAGAAAGCCTGGTCAGAGATGGTACTGATTCCATACTGCAAAATGTATGGTTCCGGATCACAAAGAAAGGAACAAATGATTACATTGTATTCAAGGGCTTTGTCGGAAGTGCCGGAACTGAGGGACAAGCCAGAGGATATGGAGCTTTTGCAGGTAAGACTTACAGGGTTGTATATAATGAGAGTGCCCAGTGGTCGATCTTTGGCCTTCCTGCCGGAAGGTACAGTGTAGAAGAGGTTGGAGACGGATTTACTTTTACTTATGACGAGAGTTCCAATACCAGCTCTCTGATACCGAATGCACCCGGAACCAGGGTAACCATGTATGGCGTTACAACTGACCCTGGTGGAGGTCATTCATACGGCGACGGAGGTGACAATAAGAGGGCAGTATTTTCTGTAGATGTCCCCGGCAAGATATACGGAATTCCTACAGATGTTGTTGTTGGTGAAGAGGTTCAGACAGTACAGGTAGCCAACTATTACAGCTTGCCGATAGGCCCTATACAGGTTGCCAAGAACCTCACAGGAGGTCCATGGGGCGATGCAATGTCTTTTAAGTTCAAAATAGAGCCCATCGGATACGAAGCGCTTGACTCAGAGCGACTCCACTACATCGATGCAGGCAAGCAGCCGATGCCTGAGAGAACCGAGGCAGTAGTTACTAAGGCTGATGAGAATGACGGCAAGGCAATTGCAGACTTTGGTTCAATCTCATTCAGATATGAAGGCGAGTATCGCTACAAGATAACTGAGGATGAGACTGACAAGATAGACGGAATTTCTTATAACGTCAACAATAATGAGTACTATGTAAAGGTTATAGTCACCAAGAAGGATACAACCTTCACAAAGAGCTATACGTACTCTAAACTCAGAAATCCGGCAAGGTCTGAAGGCGACACGACAAATGTTACTGAGGAGTTCCACTATCTTGGAGCCAACATAATATACTACAGCGATTCTGAGTTTACTAATGAAGTAACAAGATGTGAGTTGTTCCTTGGGGAGAACCCTGATACGGGAATTACTTCATTCTCAAGAAACAACTTTATACCAAAGTTCACAGAGGGAACTTCAGTAAGTGACATCGTGTTCACCAATACATTTAAAGGCAGCCTTACGGTTTCCAAGTTGTGGTTTGATGAAAATGATGAAAACATTAAGGACAGATACTCTAAACTTGATATTGAGATCTATCAGAGACCTGTCGGAAACGGAAAATGGACTTTATATAAGTCAGATGTCCTGACAAGTGAAAATGTGAATGGTGACATATGGACAAAGACATACAATGATCTGCCGCTCTATGATGAGCAGGGAAGAAGCTATGAGTATATGGTAAAAGAAGCAGATTCCTACAAGACTTCTTTCACTATAAAGTATAACTACAAAGGCAACGACTACTACGTAAATCAGCACGGAACATTCAATGTTGTTGACTCAAACGGAAGAAAGTCAGAGAGTTCGGAATATGTAATGACTGCTACAGGCGGAAATTACGGCGAGGTAACTATAACTAATAAGCTTATGTTCTACAACGAACTGCCTCAGACCGGTGGAATGGGAAGTGTTCCGTTCACTGCAGCCGGAATGGCTCTTATACTGGCAAGTGCCTTTGGAGCAGTGCTTTCTTCCGGAAGGAAAAAGAGAGACCTTGAATAAGGGTCTGATTAAGGATTTAGAGCCGCAGTGCTTTAAAACAGGAGTTTCGTAAACTCCGGTAATACAAACAAAGATTTAAAGAAAACAAGATTCAAAGGAGAGGAATGGAAATGAAAGGAATTAAGAAACTATTAACCGGGATTCTTGCTGCAACCATGATCATGGGTGCAAGCGTAACAGCTTTCGCTCAGGATGTAACTGTAGCAAACGGAAGCGCAACGATCAACATTAGCAATGCAGCAAAGGGAGAGACGTACAAGATCTACAAGCTCTTCGATGCAACAGTAACTGGAACAGATGGTGGTTCAATTGCCTACTCAGGTGATATCCCTACTTCTCTTGCAGCTTATTTTTCAAAAGACAATGCAGGTAACATTTCTGCAACTACTGCTGCTTTTTCAGGTGATGAGATGAGCGACGGACTTAAAGAAGCTCTCAAGACTTGGGCTGATGGCCAGCAGTCTGCAACAGCAGAAGTTGTAAGTGATGGTTCTGCTCTTAGCTTCACAGGCCTTGATTATGGATACTACGTTGTATCAACAACTCAGGGTGATCAGGCAATCACAGTTGATTCAACAAACCCTAATGCACAGCTCGTTGACAAGAACTCTTCAACTCCTGTTTTTGAAGGCAAGACAGTTGATGATACTATCGTTTATATCGGACAGAGAGTAAATTATACAGTTAAGTTCAAGACATCCAACTATGATGGAGCAGGAACAGGTGCAGAGCTGATCACAAGCTATTACATCCAGGATACTCTTCCTGATTTCCTTGCAGATGTAACTGTTGACAGCATCGTTGTTGATGATGATGCAAGCGATCAGACAACTGATGATCAGACAACTCTTACAGCTACACAGTTTGATGCTGATAAGAAGATTGTTATTCCCTGGGTTGATGGAAACAGAAACAGCCTTTACAAAAACGGTGCAGAGGTTATCATCAAATACTCTGCTACAGTAACCAAGGAAGCTGCTATCGCAGGCACTGGAAATACAAACCATGTTGATTTTGGCTGGAACGGTGTTAAGAAGGCTGAAGACGAAGAGACAATCTACACATATGCTCTTGCTATCAAGAAGGTAGATCAGAACGGTAACGCACTTCCCGGTGCAACTTTCAGATTCCCATTTGCTGTTGAGGCAGACAGACTTTCTGATGGTTCTTATGTATATGCCGGCGAAGGTTCAACAGAGATCACAACTAAAAAAGAAGATGGTTCTGTAATCGTAGTAAGAGGTCTTGTTTCTGATGCAGCTGTTACAATCGAAGAGACAGTGGCTCCTAACGGATACAACAAGCTTACACAGTCAATCACTGTAACACCTCAGCAGACAACAGAGGTTAAAACACACAAGACATGGCTTCTTGACGAAAACGGAGACATCGTTGACGGTTCTGTTACTACAAATACTAAAGAAGTAAAGTATGACAATGAGATTATTGCTGCAACTGTTGAGCTTGTAGTTAACAAGACAGGTAACACACTTCCTTCAACAGGTGGCATCGGAACAACAATCTTCTACATCATTGGCGGTATTCTTATCATTGCAGGCGTTGCATATTTTATGCTTCGCAGAAAGGCTGATGCAGAGTAATCCGGTGGTTATAAATTTAATTTACAGGGTATGAAAAAGTTCTATATAAATTGAATCTTGTTTCAAATACGAAACTGACTGTATTTTCCAGGGGAATCGCTATGATTTCCTTGGAAATACAGGAATGATTCAGATAATGTTGATCCACGAGAAAGAGGAATGAGTAAAATACTAAAGAAGCTGTTACCAAACATAATATTTTCATTGATCTTCATCGTGGGGCTGTGTATATTTTTATATCCATCAGTAAGTAACTATATAAACTCCAAGAACCAGAGCAGGGCTATAACAAATTATCAGGAAGCATTGGGAGCTATTTCAGAGGAAGATTATTCCAAGATATGGCAGGAAGCGTACAGGTATAACGAGGCTCTGGCCAAACAACCGATGCATTTTAAGCTCTCCGATGAGGAGATGGCTGAGTATAATAGCGTACTTGATCCCACTGGAACAGGGGTCATCGGATACATAGAAATTGAGAATATTGGAGTAAATCTCCCAATTTATCACGGGACTGATGAAACAGTCCTTCAGGTCGGAATAGGACATCTCGAGGGAACCTCTTTTCCCACGGGCACCACATCGACCCACGCGATCCTATCGGGACACAGAGGACTTCCGTCCGCCAAGCTTTTTACGGACCTCGATCAGATGATCGTAGGCGACACATTTTTATTACACATATTAGATCAGACATTTGCATACCAGGTTGATCAGATCAATATCGTACTCCCTGAGGAGACACAGGATCTGGCAATCGTAGATGGAAAAGAATACGTCACGCTGATTACATGTACGCCCTACGGCGTCAATACCCACAGGCTTCTTGTGAGAGCCAAGCGTGTTGATTATAATGAAGAAACCAGACTTATCGTACCAGCTGATGCGGTGAGGTACTCAAGTCTCTATGTGGCTCCTTTTATCGGGGCACCAATACTATTTATTGCATTTATCATTTTCCTTATCATGACCTCAGACAGGTTCAACGGGAAAAAGAAGCAGAAAAAGAATTAGAGGATACTATGAATACTCACAGTAAAAGAATTTTCATCAGAATATCGGCATTTTTGACGGCACTTCTTTTGACTCTGTCGATGATGCCTGCCGGCACTGCACTTGCTAAAAATGCTTCCAGGGCAGACATAGACATGGGGAAGAAGGGGAGCCTTACCATAACACATTTATCAATCGACGATAAGCTGATGGAAAATGTGCCCTCGCATATTTATCTTGTGGCCACTATTGATAAAGATGGTCAGTATGCGGTTACAGATGAGTTTAAGGACGCGTTTGCGGATCCTGATTTCTTTAATAACGGATATGACTATGACTCCTGGAAGGACGTAGTCGAGTACGATATGGAGAGCGATACTGACAAGCTCTACAGCTATGTCAATTCCAGAAATGTCACTGAGATAAAGAGCGGTATCTCTGATGCTCAGGGCAAGACCTATTACACAGATCTTGAGCTTGGCGTATACTATGTGCTCAGCGATAAGGTTGTTAAAGGTGATTACACTCACTCTTTTGTGAACTTTGTTTATCCGGTACCTCTTTTGGAGATGGGAGATGACGGAGTACTTAAGGTCAATTACGCGCCGGAGGCTTCGCCAAAGAAATCCAAAGAGAAAAATGATGAGAAAGATATAATTGAAGTTTACAAGAGATGGAGTGACAGCGGATATGAAGACAACCGTCCCGATTCCATAGATGTAAATATTTACTGTGACGGTGAGGAGTATGAGAAGGTAGCGCTCTCGGATGACAACAGCTGGTCATATACTGAAACAGTTGAGGCCGGACACAGCTGGAGTGTTGATGAGAGTAATCCGGGTGAGAATTACACCGGAAGGGTAACTACGAACCGCATTGATCACAAGCATATTTTTGTGATAACCAATACTATAGTAGTTCCGGATATACCTGATATCCCGGTAGCTCCGGGTACACCTGAAGAACCCGATAAGCCTGATTCTCCACAGATCCCTGATCAGCCTTCACCTGATCAGCCTGAGATCCCGGATGTCCCTGGAGTGCCTGATGTACCGGAGATACCTGACGTACCTGAGGAACCGGACGTACCGGGTCAGCCTGATCAGCCTGACGTGCCTGATGTACCGGAGGTACCTGACGTACCTGATGAGCCGGACGTACCGGGTCAGCCTGATCAGCCTGACGTGCCTGATATCCCGGATATACCTGGTGTTCCGGACGTTCCTGACGTGCCGGATGTACCTGACGAACCGGGAGTACCGTTCTTCCCTGATTTTCCGCAGGTACTTGGAGCAATCAGAGAACTCCCTGCGGTTCTCGGCGCAAGAAGACTTCCGCAGACGGGGCAGCTATGGTGGCCGATACCTGTCATGGTTATAGCAGGAATTGCTTTTATCGTAAAAGGAATAAAGAAGAACAGCAAGAGCTGATACGGAGCACTCTATGGGAATAAAAACCATAGGGTGCTTTGCAGTTTGAGTCAGTGAGTCAGTGGGGACGTTACAGTTTTGAGTCAGTGGGGACGTTACAGTTTGACTCGTTTTGCTCTGCAAAATGAGTCAAACTGTAACG
>CAMNEA010000023.1 GCA_946536145.1 uncultured Butyrivibrio sp. | reverse complement strand
TTATACAAGGGATTGTGGTTTATCTCATGAGTATGTTACTGTAAAACAACGGGGTATTAAAGAGAAGTTTGTAAGCTTTTTCCATCTTTTTTCCTCAAATCTAATAATTTGACAAAGATTTTATTATATGGAAATTATACGCATTTAAACTTTTGCAGGCAATTGTGTTTTCTCGCTTATTACTGTAAAATATAAGTTGCATTTTTATCTATTAAGTAAAGGGGTAAAATTTTGCCAAAAGATATTCAGGATTTTATGAAGGTCGGGAATGACATTCTGAACAGTGTCACCAGCGCCATTGACAGGAATGATTACAGCCAGCTGCACGACGATGTCGCCAAGGCTATCAAGTCGGTCAGCATCGACAGGAATGTAATGTATTCCAGCAGGAACAAAGGGGGTGGCAACAGAGTTGCGTCTACCACTCAGAGACGAGTCAATCCTTTCCTCCAGAAGAGAATAAGTAAATATTTAGGAGTTCCCCAGATGTTTTTGGGAGGGGCGATCGGGCTTATCATGCTGCCGGTATTTCTGGGAGCGGTGTTATCCGGATCAATAGTAGGGGGCGCTGTCACAGGTCTTATCACGGCAGGTCTTGGCTGGATGTTTTTTAACGGCTACGTCAAACTCTCCCTTGCCAAGAAATACTATCAGTACGGTAACGTACTTAAGGACGCGGAGTACTTTAATATCAAGGATCTTGCACAGGTTACGCTCAAGAAGGACGCAGAGGTTCTAAGCGATATCAAGAAGATGATCAAGGCCGGATTCCTCCCGAGGGCAAGGCTCGATCAGACCGAGACGACATGTATGATAACTGACAGGGCATATGATCAGTATCTTGGCGCGGTTCAGGATCTCAACGACAGGCAGAAGAGGGAAGCTGACCGCAAGAAGGCAGAAGAGGAAAAGGCAAAGGCCAGGAGCGCGGAATTTGAGGGAGTATCCGGCGAAGCCAGGAAGATACTTGAAGAAGGCCGCGACTACATTGTCTTTGTAAGACAGATAAATGACATCATCCCTGATACGGAGGAGATGTCCAATAAGCTCTACAGGCTCGAAGAGATCATGAACAGGATATTTGCCCAGGTCAAGAAGGATCCTTCAAGTGCGGATGAGCTTCACAAGCTGATGAACTATTATCTTCCGACTACCAAAAAGCTTTTAAACGCTTATGTTGAGCTTGATAAACAGCCGGAAGTCGGCGATAACATCACACAGACCAAGAATGAGATCGATGCGGCCATCGATACTATAAATGAAGCATTTGAGAAGCTTCTGGACAGTCTTTTCCAGGATATGGCCTGGGATATATCTTCTGACATATCCGTTATGAAGACTATGATGGCACAGGATGGTCTTACCCTTGAGGGTCAGGGGATGTCTGCCCAGATGCAGGCACAGACCCGGACACAACCTAAATAATATTTCAGGATCAGGAGGACGATATGGGAGCAGAATTAGATTTTGGGGCAGCACCCGCAGCACCATCACTTAGTTTTGGAGCGGAAGCAGTTCAGGAGGCACCACAGGAGCCAGCCAAGGAGCAGTCCAATGGAAATATAGCCATGGAGGCCCAGCTTTCACAGGAAGAGCTCAAACAGGTGGATGACTTCAGCCAGCAGATCGATATCTCCAATTCCGCCGGCGTAATGAACTATGGCGTTGGAACCCAGAAGAAACTGGCAGACTTCTCCGAGAAGGCTATTGAGAATGTAAGAACCAAGGATATGGGACAGGTCGGTGATATGATCACAAACCTTGTTACCGAGCTTAAGAACTTTGACGTTGAGGAGGACGAGAAGGGACTTAAGGCTCTTTTCAAAAAGAGCGCCAACAAGCTTGAGTCTATGAAGGCGAAGTACAGCAAGGCTGAGACCAATGTACAGACTATCAGCAATGAGCTTGAGAAACATCAGGTGACGCTTCTCAAGGACATAGATGTTCTTGACAAGATGTATGATCTTAACCTCAACTACTACAAAGAGCTCACGATGTATATCCTTGCCGGAAAAAAGAGGCTTGAGCAGGAGAGAAACACAACTCTTGTGGAGCTTCAGAAGAAGGCGGAGGCATCAGGACTTCCCGAGGATGCAGAGGCAGCCAAGGATTTTGCAAACAAGTGTGACAGATTTGAGAAAAAGATCTATGACCTGGAGCTCACAAGGACTATTGCTATGCAGACAGGTCCTCAGATCCGCATGGTACAGAGCTCTGACACAGTAATGGCTGAGAAGATCCAGTCAACTATTGTCAATACCATACCTCTGTGGAAAAACCAGATGGTAATAGCAATGGGTATTGAGCATGCTTCGCAGGCTGCAAAGGCTGAGAGAGAGGTCAACGACATGACCAACAAGCTCCTTCGCCAGAATGCGGATGCCCTTAAGGTTGCTACAATTGAGAGCGCTAAAGAGGCAGAGAGAGGAATTGTTGATATCGAGACTCTTAAGCACACCAACGAGTCGCTTATCTCGACGCTGGATGAAGTTCTAAAGATCCAGACAGAGGGTAAGCAGAAGCGACGCGACGCAGAAGCAGAGCTTTCACAGATAGAGAACCAGCTTCGCGACAAGCTCCTTCAGGCAGCCAAGAACTAATCATTGAATTCAAAAAGACGTATGTCGGCTTTCATGTTTCTATGAGCAGCTGACATCCGTCTTTTTTTGTTTCATAGGAAATTCCTCTGAATTTCCTATGAAACAAAAAAACGCTCCGCTATAGATGCGCACTCGCGCGTATGGTATAAGTTGCATAAATGCAACCGCGCTCGGCGCGAGCATGTTGCGAGCAACATGCTTTTTTATTTAACATTTTGACAGATAATATGAACAAAGTGATATGGAATTATTTAAGAACGAAGGTTATGATAAACTTAAGAAGAAACAAATAAAGCAGCACTTAATACATTCAGGAGGGTTAAATGATCAATCAGGAGATGAAGAAGGCAGTTCTTGACAATTTTGAGAAGGTTTTCGGCAAAAATGATGAAGTGAAAGCTTATTTTGCTCCGGGTAGAGTGAATCTGATCGGAGAACATACAGACTACAACGGAGGGCATGTTTTCCCATGTGCTCTTACGATAGGAACATATGGCGCAGCTGCAAAAAGGAATGACAGGAAACTGCGTTTCTATTCGGTAAATCAGGACAGGCTCGGCGTTATTGAGTCATCTCTTGATGATCTGAAGCCTTCCGATAAGGCAGGATGGACCAACTATCCGAAGGGGGTCGTATGGGCCTTTGAAAAGAGGGGAATGAAACTCGAAAGCGGCTTTGATATGGTGATCTACGGCAATATACCAAATGGATCCGGGCTCTCATCTTCAGCATCGCTGGAGGTTCTGACAGGATTCATACTAAGGGATATCTTTGGATTTGAAGTATCCAATCAGGATCTTGCTCTTATAGGGCAGTACTCGGAGAACAATTACAATGGCTGCAACTGCGGCATCATGGATCAGTTTGCTGTAGCCATGGGCAAAGAGGATAACGCGATCTTCCTTGATACAGCAGATCTTTCTTTTGAATATGCACCTATAAGTCTTGAGGGAGCCAAGATCGTGATCGCCAACACCAATAAAAAACATAAGCTCACCGACTCTCAGTACAATGCAAGACGCAGCATGTGCGAAGAGGCGCTTGCGGTACTGCAAAGAAGCCTTGATATCAAGACACTTGGAGATCTGTCAATAGAAGAGTTTGAAGCAAATAAAAATCTTCTGACTGATCCGGATATGCAGAGAAAGGCAAAGCACGCCGTCTACGAGAACCAGAGGACGATCGAGGCTGTCAAGGACCTGAAGGCAGGGAATATCGAGCATTTTGGAGAGCTCATGAAACAGTCACACGTATCGCTTAGGGATGACTATGACGTCACAGGAATAGAGCTTGATACTCTTGCACAAGAGGCGTGGAAGATCCCCGGAGTTATAGGCTCAAGGATGACAGGAGGCGGCTTTGGAGGCTGCACGGTTTCTATAGTCAGGGATGAGGCGATCGAAGAGTTCAAAAAGACCGTCGGTGAGAACTACCGCAAAAAGATTGGGTATGACGCTACTTTCTACACTGTTGAAATCGGTGGCGGCCCGGAGGTGATATGATGTCAGAGAGTATTAAGAAACTTGTTGCCTATGCGCTTAGGACCAATCTTATTGAGAGAGAGGATATAATCTATGCGGTCAATTCTCTTTTGAAAGAGCTCAAGACAGACAGTGCGGAGTTTGAAGTTACTGAAATTGAAGAAATGTCCGAAGAAATCGACGGTGCAGCCATCGACAGCGGAGAGTATCTTGAGAAAGTGCTTGGTGAGCTGGATGATTTGGCAGTCGCAAAAGGGCTTATAGAAAATGACAGCGTTGTCTACAGGGATCTGTTTGACACAAGACTTATGGGTGTACTGACCGACCGTCCCGGGAATGTTATCAGGAAGTTTGAGGAGAAGTACAAGGAAAGCCCGCAGAGCGCCACAGATTTCTATTATGATTTTTCAAAGAACACAGATTATATAAGGCGCTACAGGATCGCCAGGGATGTTAAGTGGGTAGCACCTACGCAGTACGGGGATCTTGATATTACCATAAATCTCTCAAAGCCGGAGAAGGACCCCAAGGCAATTGCTGCGGCCAGGAATGCCGTTCAGAGCGGGTACCCGAAATGTCAGCTGTGCTGGGAGAACGAGGGATACATGGGCAGAGTCGATCATCCGGCAAGGGAAAATCACAGGATAATCCCGGTTACCATCCAGGACTCAAAGTGGGGATTCCAATACTCTCCATATGTCTATTACAACGAACACTGCATCGTATTTAACTCAAGACATATTCCGATGAAGATCGACCACGGGACTTTTTGCAAGCTCTTTGACTTTGTTAAACAGTTCCCCCATTACTTTGTCGGATCAAATGCAGACCTTCCGATCGTGGGAGGCTCAATACTAAGCCATGACCATTTCCAGGGAGGACACTACACCTTTGCGATGGCTAAGGCAGAAATTGAGAGAACCTTTACTGTAAAGGGCTTTGAGGATGTTACAAGCGGAATCGTAAAATGGCCGATGTCTGTTATAAGGCTCTCATCATCTGACTATAACAGGGTAATCGCGCTTGCCGATATTATCCTTGATAAGTGGAGAGGATACACTGATGAGGATGCATTTATTTTCGCAGAGACTGACGGAACGCCTCACAACACGATCACACCAATCGCAAGAAAACGCGGGGATCAGTATGAGCTTGATCTTGTGCTTCGCAATAATATAACGACCAAGGAGCATCCGCTTGGTGTTTACCATCCGCACGCGCAGCTCCATCACATCAAGAAGGAGAACATTGGTCTTATTGAAGTAATGGGACTTGCGGTTCTTCCTGCAAGGCTCAAGGATGAGATGACAAGGCTCAAAGAGGCAATGCTTGAGGGAAAAGACTTAAGGGCGGATGAAATACTGGAAAAACACGCCGACTGGGTCGACGAATTTAAAGCAAAATATGACAGCATTAATGTAGAAAATATCGATGAGATTTTAAGAAATGAAATTGGTGAAGTCTTCATGCATGTGCTGGAGGATGCAGGAGTATACAAGAGAACGGAAAAGGGACAACAGGCTTTTGACAGGTTTACGAATTCTCTTTAACTTCGGTGTAGTCCATAAGCTTTAATATGGTATTTCTGCTCAGGGCATTGAGGTTCTTGGCAATGGGGATGAGACCATCGATCTTTTTTTTGATCTCGTCTTCATTTAGTCCAAGCTTTGTCCTGTACAGATCAAGAAGAACCCTGTAGGTCGCGGTTATATCGCTTCTTGTTTTAACTGCAAATTCAAGGACGTCTCTGGCGTCTTCATATCTGCCCTGGTTGTACAGTTCCTGGCCCCAGTCCTGGAGTGTGCATACCAGGGTAGTATAGTTTTGGTCATACTGACTAAGGACTGTTATGTTGGCTGTACCATATTCGAGCTTGAGATCGGTATTGGAGATTCCCGTGAAATTGACAATCTTCTCATCTTTAAGTGAAGTCAGTGTCTCCTCGGATTTTTTCAGGGTCTCATTATCACCTGCGGTGCCAAACGGAAGGAGGTCATAGGGGATGTGAATATAGTCCAGATTTTCCAGACTTTTTTTACGCACACTGTTGGACTGCAATTCTCTTTCCCAAAAGCCGGCTTCCTTCTCTTCCTCTTTTCGAGAGACTCTTCGCATGCGCAGATTCAGAAAAACTATAAGAAGTATAAAGCTTGCTAAAAATGGGAATTTCATCTATAATTTCCTTTCAGTTGATTAGGGAATTTCCATTTACATGATATCACAGAGGAAGTATTATGAAAAAATTATTTGAGTATCTTACCGTATTTTCTTTACTCATGCTGCTACTACCTGCGCTGCGGGTTGATGCGGCAGATGATGGCAGTATAGCAAAGGGCGTTTATATCGGGCCCATAGATGTATCCGGAATGAGTATTGATGAAGCCGAGAAGAACGTTTCTTCTTATATAGATGAACTGTCAGGTCAGACCATCAGGCTTCATGTTGACGATGGCAAGGAACTTGAGTTTTGTGGTGATGATATAGATATTTACTGGAGTAACACAGGAATTGTCGATGATGCTTACGCTCTTGGACACCACGGGAACCTGGTGGAGAGATACAAGGCACAGAAGGATCTTGAGCATGACAGGCATGTCTTTGATATTGAACTTGGCTATGATGATGTGGCGGCATCGGAACTGGTAAACAGATGTGCGGAGGCGTTTGATCAGGAAAAGGTCAATTACACTTTGAAAAAGACTGATGCAGGTTTTGTTGTGACTGACGGACAGACAGGCTATCTTGTTGATAAGGAAGAGTCGGCAAAGGCAATCAGGGATTTTGTTGAGAATGGTCTGATAAACGGTGATACGACCATCAATCTGTCAGTTAAGGCAGATGTCCCGAAGGGAAGTGAGGAAGAACTTTCAAGGGTGAGGGATGTGCTTGGAACCTTTACCACAAGTTACTCTTCATCAGGGGCATCGAGAAGCGCGAATGTCGCCAACGGATGTTCACTTATAAACGGTTCAACAATCTATCCGGGTGAGGAGTTCTCGGTTCTGGATACGATCACCCCGTTCACAGAGGCCAATGGCTATTATCCTGCAGGATCTTATCTGAATGGTGTTGTTGTGGAGAGCATAGGGGGAGGTATCTGTCAGGTTTCAACAACCCTGTACAATGCAGTGCTTCTCGCGGAGCTGGATGTCACAGAGAGACACAATCATTCCATGATCGTAAATTATGTTGATCCTTCGGCGGACGCAGCCATTGCAGAGACCGGCGGCAAGAATTTCAGATTTGTAAACAGCACGGATCATCCTATATATATAGAAGGTTATACTACATCAGACAAGCATATCACATTTACGATATACGGCGTTGAGGAAAGAGACCCGTCAAGAAAGGTCTCTTATGAGAGCGAGGTTCTTGAGAAGATCCCTGCATCAGCTGACCAGATCGTGACTTCCGCTTCTCACGCTATCGGATATGTGGGAACTCAGTCAGCTCACCTCGGATATAAGGCAAGGCTTGTAAAGATTGTATCTGAGAATGGCCAGACTTCAAGAGAAGTCGTAAACAACAGTACCTACAAGATGGTTCCGAGGATAATAACTGTTGGAACCGGCGGTGCTGATGAGATATCAATGGGCCAGCTCCAGACTGCTCTTGCAACAGGAGACCTTGGGACAATAAAGGCAGTCGCAGGTGCACTTGGTGCTGCGTTAAGTGCGGCAGGCACTGAGAATGCTGAGGCAGCGACTCTTGCTTTGGGAGATGCGGTAAATGCAGCCCATGCACAGCTTGCACAGCAGCAGGAAGCCGCGGCGGCGGAAGCAGCCGCAGCAGCTGCAGCCGAAGCAGCAGAAAACCCTCCCGCACAGGAGGCCCCGGCAGAGGCACCGGTGGAGAGTGCGCCCGCTCCTGAGTCAGACACAGCGGAGACTATCCAGACAGAATAAGTTTCGGAGACCATATGAGAATAGGCAAAATTACTGAAAATGCTCTAAGGCGTTCGGTTTTAAAGCAGATAAGAACAGAATACAAGAATATCAAAAGCGCAGCTGTAGGGACAGACTGCGCTTTTTCTGATAAGGAGAATTCCTTCAGCACTACCTGTCCTGTGGCTCTGGATGCCACGGACAAGGGCTTTTACGCTGTGGTGAAAGCGGCAAACTCTCTGATTGCGCAGGGTATAAGGCCTGACCATGTAAGTCTGTCGATCCTCCTTCCGCCGGATGCTGAGGAGAGTGAGCTAAAGAGAATAGTTTCAGATGCCATTGATGGATGCAGGATATGCGGAACGGTTTACGGCGGCGGTCACACGGAGGTTACAGGTGCAGTAAACAGAAGCGTAGTCGTGGCATCTGCTTTTGGCACAAGACAAGATGGTGATAGTGACATTACTGCTTTGCAAAAACCCGTGGCAGGACAGATGCTGGTTGTAACGAAGTGGATCGGACTCGAGGGAACCGCAATTCTGTCAGGTATGAAGAAAGATGAGCTTGTCAAGAGATATCCTGTACCGTTTGTGGAGGAGGCAGCATCTTTTAGAAAGCTTTTGGACATACGCACTGAGGCGCAGGTAATATCACGGTTTGACTCATGCTCGGTGCATGATATATCCGGAGGCGGCATCATGGCAGCACTGTGGGAGATGTCAGAGCGGGCAGGGTGCGGACTTATGGCAGATCTGAAAAAGATACCGATAAGGCAGGAGACTATAGAGATATGCGAGTTTTTTGAGATAAATCCGTATCTTCTTGCCTCGGCGGGATCACTATTGATAAGCTGTGATGACGCGGAGAGAATAGTATATGAACTTGAAAATGTGGGCGTAAACGCAGCAGTCATAGGATCGCTTACAGAAGGTAACGACAAGCTTATCTTAAATGACGAGGACAGAAGCTTTCTTCAGCTTCCTCAGTCTGATGAGATTTTGAAAATTCTTGGATAAACAGTGCAGAATATGTAGTATCATAGAAGAAATTAGATTCTGTCAGGAGGATGAAATGAGCAAGAGAGAAGAGATACTTGGAATAATCGAGAAAAACAGCCGCATTGATGTTCACGAGCTGAGCGTTCTCATGGGGGCAGACGAGATTCTGGTGGCGAATGAACTTAAGGCTCTTGAGGATGAGGGAGTGATCTGCGGCTATCATACAATGATAGACTGGTCGAAAACAGATATAGAAAAGGTTAATGCGCTCATTGAGGTAAAGGTAACGCCTCAGAGAGGGCTTGGATTTGATTCAATAGCAGAGAGGATATACAAATATCCGGAGGTTACAAGTGTTTATCTGATGAGCGGAGGCTTTGACCTCATGGTGATTCTTGAGGGCAAGAGCCTTCATGAAGTGGCAAGCTTTGTCAGTGACAAGCTCTCAACCCTTGATACCGTACTCAGTACTGCCACACATTTTATTCTCAAAAAGTACAAGGACCACGGTACAATACTTACAAAAAAATATGAGGATACAAGGGAGATCGTTTCATTATGAGAAACCCTATAGGAAAAAAAGTTGCACAGATAAAACCCTCCGGCATCAGGAAGTTTTTTGACATTGTTCTTGAGACGGAAGGTGCCATATCGCTTGGCGTGGGCGAGCCTGACTTTGACACCCCATGGCATATAAGGGATGAAGGCATATACTCTCTTGAGAAGGGCAGAACATTTTATACGTCTAACTCGGGACTTAAGGAGCTGCGGACTGAGGTTTCGAACTATATCAAGAGAACGCAGGGGGTTGTCTATGATCCGATAAAAGAGATATTTATAACTGTGGGAGGATCGGAGGCAATAGACCTTGCAATGAGGGCCATGGTCGATGAGGGCGATGAGATACTGATACCTCAGCCAAGCTACGTTTCATACGAACCCTGCGCAATCCTTGCTGATGCTGTTCCTGTAATTATAGAGCTCAAAGAAGAAAATCAGTTCAGGCTGACTGCTCAGGAAGTGCTTGAGAAGGTTACGGACAGGACCAAGATACTGGTTCTGCCATTCCCCAATAACCCGACAGGGGCTATCATGGAGAAGGAAGATCTTGAAGAGATAGTAAAGGTGGTCATAGAAAAAGATCTCTATGTGATCTCTGATGAGATATACGGCGAACTTACCTACAGCGGCAGGCACGTTTCAATCGTGTCATTTCCAGGGATGAAGGAGAGGACGATCCTGATAAACGGATTCTCCAAGGCCTATGCAATGACGGGATGGAGACTTGGCTATGCCTGCGGCCCGCAGCAGATAATGGAACAGATGGTCAAGATCCATCAGTATGCGATCATGTGCGCACCTACCACCAGCCAGTACGCCGCAGTTGAGGCACTAAAAAACGGCGACGACGACGTTAAAATGATGAAGGAGCAGTACAACCAGAGAAGAAGATATCTGCTAAGTGAGTTCAAAAGGCTGGGAATGCCGTGCTTTGAGCCTTATGGAGCCTTTTATGTCTTTCCGTGCATCAAAAAGTATGCAATGAGCAGCGAGGAATTTTGCACAAAGCTCCTAAAGGAGGAAAAACTGGCTGTAGTGCCGGGAACTGCCTTTGGAGACTGCGGGGAAGGCTATATAAGGGTTTCGTACGCTTACTCCCTTGAAAATCTGAAAGCTGCCATGGAGCGCCTTGAGAGGTTCATAAACAGGCTGTGATAATTGCGATACGTATAAAAAAGCATGTTGCGAGCAACATGCTCGCGCCGAGCGCGGTTGCATTTATGCAACTTATACCATACGCGCGATGTGCAGATCACTTGGCGAGGTTCTTTCGAGCCTAGTGAAATGTCATACACAGTAGTGCGCATCTATAGCGGAGCGTTTTTGTTTCATAGAAAATTCAGAGGAATTTCCTATGAAACAAGGCTCTGACCGCGGTCAGAGCCTTGTTTCATAGATGTTGGTTTCAAAGAACTTGTTGAAGCCCTGCCAGCCCGGAGTGGTTACGTTTCCGAGGAGTTCTGTGAAGGTCTCCATTTTGGCATCTGTATTGTCTGCGAGGTTGAGGGCAACAGCTTCCATAAGGGACGGCTTCTTGGGGGAGCCGTATTCAAGCTCGCCGTGGTGCGCAAGGATGCAGTGCTGGAGCTCCTGCTTTAAGAGCGTTGGAAATCCCGCGATCCTATCAGCGATCTGTCCAACCATTTCACTTCCGATCACGATATGTCCCACAAACTGACCTTCGTCTGTGTAGTCGTTTAGGGGGAAAAGGCTCAGTTCTCTGGTTTTACCGATGTCGTGGCAGATGGCTGCTGTTATGAGAAGGTCTCTTTTAAGCATCGGGTATGATCTGCTAAAGTAATCGCAGAGCTTGGTGACACTCAACGTGTGTTCAAGAAGTCCGCCGATGAAGCCGTGATGCACGGTCTTGGCTGCGCTTGATTTTCTAAATCTTTCTATAAAATCCCTGTCATTTACAAAAAGCTCATTTAAGAGCTGATTGAGATAGGGGTTTTCTACGCTCGCTATCAGGGCAAGCAGCTCTTTATACATCTCATCATTGTTCTTTGATGAAACGGGAAGATAGTTCGCTATATCGAACTCGCCTTCGACACATTTTCTGGCTCTTTTTATATTGATCTGAAGTGCGCCGTTGAAGCTTGTGACTTCGCCAAATACATCGATGCAGTCAGTGGCGTCAAATTCATCTATACCGCTGCTTCCGGGCTCCCATACCTTGGCGTCTACAGTTCCGGTCTTGTCCTGAAGGATAACGGAGTAGTACTCCTTGCCGTTTTTGGTGGTGGCGATGAGTCTGTGTTTGCACATGTAGATATCCGCAATCCTGTCACCGGGTTTGAGATCCTTGATAAATTTCATAAATAATCCTCATTTCTTTTAATTATGTGTAGCTTCTTCCAGAGTAACTTCAATATCAATGCTGACATTTTCATCCGGTCCCTGTCTGGTTATGGAGACTGTGATTATATCACCGGGAGAGTACTGCGTCAGCTTGGTGATAAGAAGCTCATAGGTCGTTACTTCGGAAGAGTCGATTGCTGTTATTATATCACCACTTTGTATGCCTGCCATCATCGCGGGAGAATTCATCTCTGTCTTTGTGATATATGCGCCGGTTGGAACGCCCAGAGACTCTGCGACGTTTGAAGGGATCGTAGTTCCGTGTATCCCTATATAGGGCCTGCTGCGCTCGTTGGAAAGATCCTCAAAGAGTGCCTTAAGCTCGGTTATCCCGATCGCGCATATGTGATCGGAAAGGTCGCTGGGATTGTAGGACATATCAATTATTCCGATTACCTGGCCGTTCAGATTGGAGAGGACTCCGCTTGCGCGTGCGCTGCCGGATATGTCTGTGGTAAGCAGCTTGTATGTCGAGTCTTCAAGACCGAGAGGAGTTTTTTCGGAAGTGATGATGCCATAGGCAATTGAATCCTGGACACCTATCGGGTTTCCGACTGCAATGACAGGAAGGCCGGTCAGATTCCCTGCGTTAGAGCTGCCAAGTGTTGATGTTGAGACCCTGGTTCTTGTGCTTTCGTTTAACGTGGTGCGCCGAACGCTAATAACACTAAGACCTGTGACCTCGTCAGAAAGACGAAGCTCCGCAGAAGCTGTCGCACCGTCCACAAAAGTGACGCTTATTGTGTCTGCATCAGCGATTGCGGCAGATGAAACGGCTATATAGTAGAAGGACCCGTTGTCGGCAATGATGAGACCGGAGGCAGATCCGCTGCTCTCAAAGGATTGGCTGAACCAGTTGGCGTCATTGGAAAGCGCGGTTACGGTGACCTGACTTTTTTTGACATCATTTGCAACAGCCTTCAGGGATGCCATCATCTTGCCGTAGTCGGCAGCGCTAAAGACGTATGAGGCAATTGCTTCGTCGATCTGATCCTTCTGGGTCGCCTCTATACTCTGAGCCTCACTCGCTGCAATTGCGCTCTCGTCTGCAAACATCTCCTCAGGGGTGAGCTCATCCTGAATGTTTTCTTCGGGGAAAGATACTTCCTCCTGTTCAGGCTCGGGATAGAGTCTGTCAGAGAAGACTGGCTGAAGCAGAAGGAAAGTAAAGCAGGCAACTATTCCGAAGACTATCGCCAGGAAAAAGGTAATGGCAGTACGACGCAGCAGTTTTTTTCTGTTGATGGGACGCTGTTTGATCTTTTCACTGATAAAACCGGTATCCGCAAGCTTTTCTTTTTTTTCATCTGTAACTGTCGACATTTCTTTTACCTCTTTTTTATATAATCTCCATTTTACCATATACTAGCCACAAACTTCTATAAATGATAAACTGTAATTTGGATGATTATGTGAGTCATTGGGGACGTTTCATGAGTCATTGGGGACGTTACAGATTGACTCACTACAAAAGTGAGTCAATCTGTAACGTCCCCAATGACTCATGGACTAACAAGCAAAAAAGGATTTGAAATGAATAAAAAAGTTCTTCGCGTACTTGAATACGACAAAATAATAGAGAAACTATCGGAACATGCAAGCTCAGACCCGGGCAGGAGACTTTGTATGGAGCTTGAGCCATCATCGGATCTGGGGAAGATAAGAAAGGATCTTGAAAAGACCGGGTACGCCATAGCAAGGATCTTCAAGAAGGGATCGATAAGCTTTGGCGACAACAGGGACTTTAAAGGGGCGTTGAAGGCACTTAAGATAGGAAGCTCGCTTGATATGGGAGGACTCCTTCGTATCGCCGCTTTTCTTGACAATGTCGGCAGGGTCAAAAACTATGGCAGGCCTCCAAGGGATGAAGAGGGAAGGGATTCGCTGTCGGAGTCCTTTGAGATGCTTGAACCGCTTTCTTTTGTATCCGCAGACATAAGAAGATGTATCGTATCTGAAGACGAAATGAGCTCAGATGCCAGCCCTGCGCTTAAACATATAAGACGAGGGATCATGCTGACCAATGACCGCATACATGAGGTGCTCGGCAGGATGATCAACGGGAGCCTTCGGACTTATCTTCAGGATGCGGTTGTTACCATGAGAGGTGACAGGTACTGTATTCCGGTAAAAGCAGAATATAAATCGCAGGTAAGCGGTATCGTACACGATCAGTCATCTTCAGGCTCGACATTGTTTATAGAACCGGCGGCGGTAGTTGAACTGAACAACAAGCTAAGGGAGATGAGCCTTAATGAGAGTGCCGAGATCGAGAAGATCCTGTCAGAGCTTAGCCTGATGGTTTCAGAGCATGTGGATGCGATCGGCTACAACTGCGATATCATGACCGACCTGGACTTTGTCTTTGCAAAGGCCTCGTATGCGCTTGAGATAAACGCGATCACGCCAGTCTTTAATGATGCGCGCGCTATTGACCTTAAGAAGGCAAGACATCCGCTAATACCGAAGGACAAGGTGGTACCTATAGATGTATATGTGGGCAGGGATTTTGACATGCTCATTATCACCGGACCAAATACCGGAGGAAAAACAGTCACACTCAAGACAGTAGGTCTTTTGACCTTAATGGGTCAGTCGGGGCTTGCGATACCGGCCGGAGACAGGTCAGAGCTATCGGTGTTTGATGAAGTGTATGCGGATATCGGAGATGAGCAGAGCATTGAGCAGTCGCTCTCAACTTTTTCCTCGCACATGACCAATACAGTGTCAATCCTTGAAAAAGCCGATGAGAGGAGCCTTTGCCTGTTCGATGAGCTCGGAGCTGGAACAGATCCCACAGAGGGGGCTGCGCTTGCCATTTCAATATTAAATGAGCTCCATGAAAAGAAGATAAGGACTCTGGCGACAACTCACTACAGCGAGCTAAAGGTATACGCCCTGAACACGCAGGGTGTTCAGAATGCAAGCTGCGAGTTTGATGTGGAGTCCTTAAGACCGACCTACAGGCTTCTGATCGGCCTTCCCGGAAAGAGCAACGCCTTTGCAATCTCGGCCAAGCTTGGCCTTTCTGAGAAGATAATAAATGCGGCCAGGGAGCAGATAGGAACCGATGACAGAAAGTTTGAAGACCTTATCGCAGATCTTGAGAACAGCCGCAGGATCATCGAAAATGAGCGGCTTGAGATAGAGCAGTACAAAAAGGAAGCGCAGCTTTTGCGTAAGAAGCTCGAGGAAAAGACTGACAAACTTGACAGACAGAGGGATGAGATCATAAGAAAGGCCAACGAGGAGGCCAGGGATATCCTTCAGGAAGCCAAGGACGTGGCAGATGAGACCATAAGGGCATTCAGGAAGGCCGGCAAGGACGCGTCCATACAAAACCTTGAGAGGGACAGGACGAAGATCGGGCAGAAGGTCTCCGACAAGAACAAAGCAATATCCAAAAAGGATACTCCTAAGCAGGTGCATCCTGTACTAAAGGAGTCCCAGCTAAAACTCGGTGAGACCGTCAGGATCGTATCCATGGGGCTAAAGGGAACCATCAGCTCCAAGCCCGACAGGGACGGAAACATCTTTGTGCAGTGCGGCATTATGAAGACCAAGGCAAACATTAAGGACCTTGTACTTGTGGCAGATGACGATGGCAAGGCTGCGATGAAGAAGTTTTACGGAAGGTCCGAGAAGACAGGCGGGATAGATCTCTCAAGGGCTTCAAACATCAGGACGGAGATAAATCTCATAGGCAAGAACAGCGACGACGCCATTGCCCAGCTTGATAAATACCTTGACGATGCGTATATGGCACATCTCGGAAGCGTTCGGGTAGTCCACGGCAAGGGCGCGGGGATACTCAGGCAGGCTGTTCATTCATATCTAAAGGGAGTACCTTACGTCAAATCGTATAAACTCGGGGAATTCGGCGAGGGAGACTCCGGTGTCACAATAGTATCTTTTATAAAGTAGTGGGGGAATAAATGGTTAGCAAACAGAAAATCCTAATAGTAGACGATGATAACAATATTGCAGAGCTGATCTCTTTGTATCTGGTAAAGGAGTGTTTTGAGACCAGGATCTGCAATGACGGCGAGACAGCTATCAACACATTTGAGAGCTTTCAGCCAAACCTGGTTCTTTTGGATCTCATGCTCCCGGGTATAGACGGATACCAGGTCTGCAGGGAACTAAGAACCAGGTCGCAGGTACCGATCATAATGCTCTCTGCCAAAGGAGAGGTCTTTGACAAGGTCCTTGGTCTTGAGATGGGGGCAGATGACTACATGGAAAAGCCCTTTGATTCAAAAGAACTGGTGGCAAGGGTAAAGGCAGTTCTTAGAAGATACAAGCCTCAGGCAGCAGAGACCAAGACGTCGGATGATAAGGTCGTAAGATATCCTGACCTTGAGATCAATATGACCAACTACTCGGTCACATATATGGGAGAGCGTGTGGATATGCCGCCCAAGGAACTTGAGCTTCTCTATTTTCTTGCGGCTTCACCAAATCATGTGTTCACCAGAGAACAGCTCCTTGACCAGATATGGGGATATGAGTACATAGGGGACACCAGGACAGTTGACGTACACATAAAGCGCCTCAGGGAGAAGCTGAATGATCACGATAAGTGGAGACTTGCTACTATCTGGGGAATAGGCTATAAATTTGAGGTACAGCAGTAAATGAAACGAACTCTTTACATTAAGTTTCTGCTGGCATATCTTTTGTTCGGAATATTTGGGTTCATAGTTGTTGCGTCCTTCGTCTACAGCATGACCTATGACAGGCTTCAGAGGGACAAGGCCGAGAGCATGTACCAAATGGCGACCCAGATAGCCAACACCTATGCTGCAGATCTTTATAACAGCGAGACATCTCTGGAGACAGTATACGGGGAGCTGGCTTCGCTTTCCGTGTATATGGATGGATCGCCCATATGGATCATTAACCCTTCGGGAAGACTCGTGCTTGACTCATCGAGGATGCTGGGGCCCGGGGATGAGATCGTTATTGAGGGCTTTAACCCGACGGTCACAGGGAGCTATTATTACACCACGGGAGATTTCTGGGGATCGTTCAAAGAGGAGATGCTCAGCGTCTTTGCCCCGATAACTGCGAACTATAAGGTGCAGGCCTATGTGGTCATCCACACTCCCGTTGCAAGGATCCAGGACAAGACAAATACCTTTCTTAACATCTCATATCTGATGCTGATAGTTCTTTTCCTGCTGTCTCTTATCATACTGATATTCTTCACGGAGCTCGTGTATGTTCCGCTCCGCAAGATAACAACGGCTACCGAGCAGTATGCTGCCGGAAATATGGGATATGAGTTCTCGGTGGAGTCTGAGGATGAGATGGGATATCTTGCGGCATCATTATCCTATATGGCGGGAGAGATCGCAAGGCAGGAGGATGACCAGAAAAAGTTTATTGCTAACGTATCCCATGATTTCAGGTCTCCCCTTACTTCCATAAAAGGATATCTGGTAGCCATGCAGGATGGGACCATACCTGAGGAGATGTACGGAAGATATCTTGGGATAGTCATCAATGAGACTGACAGGCTGACCAAGCTCACCAATGAGATGCTGACTCTCAATAATCTCAACACAAGGGGTATGCTGCTTGATAAAAGCGACTTTGACATAAATCAGGTGATAAGAAAGGTCGCTGAATCCTTTGAGGGAACCTGCAGAGAGAAACACATAGCAATAGAGCTGATCCTGACAGATGACAAGATGCTTGTAAATGCTGACATGAGCAAGATCCAGCAGGTGCTCTACAATCTTGTGGACAATGCTATAAAGTTCAGCCACAATGACTCTTCGATCAAAGTCGAGACAACAGAAAAGCACAGCAAGGTATTTGTGTCTGTAAAGGACAGCGGAATCGGTATTCCCAAGGAGGACCAGAAGCTTATCTTTGACAGGTTCTATAAATCAGATCTGTCAAGAGGCAAGGATAAGAAAGGCACGGGACTTGGTCTTGCCATAGTAAAAGAGATCATCAAGGCCCACGAGGAGAATATCAATGTCATCAGCACCACGGGGGTAGGAACTGAGTTTATCTTCTCCCTTCCAAAGGCAGCAGCCATGGACGCTGAGGATGATGAGTAAGAATAAATTATAAAGACGAGGATCAGGATTTGCATATTGTACTTCATCAGCCTGAGATTCCACAGAATACAGGCAATATAGGAAGAACCTGCGTGGCAACGGGAAGCTCCCTTCATCTTATAGAGCCGCTGGGGTTTCGATTAAATGAAAAGGAAATTAAAAGGTCCGGCATGGACTACTGGGAAAAACTCGATGTCACAAGGTATATAGATTTTGAAGATTTTAAGGAAAAGCACCCGGGGGCAAAGATATGGTTTGCAACCACCAAGGCAAAGAGGGCATACAGCGAAGCCTCTTTTGCCATGGACGACTATATAATGTTTGGAAAAGAGAGTGCAGGTATACCGGAGGAGATCCTCATTGACAATGAAGAGACCTGCATCAGGATACCGATGGGGGATCAGATAAGGAGCCTCAATCTGTCAAATGCGGTGGCGATCGTGCTCTATGAGGCGCTGAGGCAGAATGACTTTATGGGGCTCGAACGAAAGGGAGAACTTCACAGGCTGAGCTGGAAGGAGTAGCAGAAAGATGAAAAATCAGGATATTCCGGTAAGATATAAAAAAGACGATGTGCTGACCGTTGAAATTACTGATATAGGAAACGATGGCGAGGGTATAGGCAAGGTTGAGGGCTATACCCTTTTTATTAAGGATGCGGTGATAGGCGACAGGGTGAGAGCCAAGATCATGAAGGCAAAAAAGAACTACGCCTATGCACACCTTGAAGAGGTTCTGGAGGCGTCGCCATACAGGCAGGATGCGCCGTGTCCTGTGGCAAGAGCCTGCGGAGGCTGCCAGATTCAGAATATGACCTATGATAGGCAGCTTAAGTTTAAGCAGAACAAGGTGAGGAATAACATAGTTCGTCTCGGAGGCTTTGATGAGAGCTTCATAGATAGCATAACAGAGCCCATAATCGGGATGGATAACCCCTGGAGATACAGAAATAAGGCCCAGTATCCGGTGGGGAGAGACAAAAACGGCAAAATCGTGGCAGGCTTTTATGCCGGGAGAACCCACAGCATAATTCAGGCGGCTGACTGCCTGATCGGGATAGAAGAGAACTCAAAGATACTTGATATCATAACTTCCCACATGGAAAAGCATGGTATTGAGCCATACGATGAGACATCGGGGAGCGGGCTTGTCAGGCACATCCTTATAAGAAAAGGGTTTGCCAGCGGACAGATAATGGTGTGTCTTGTTCTGAATTATAGAAAGGGTCGTGATGATGGTACCGGAAATAGCGGGGAGTTTTTGGCAGGACAGGACGAGCTGCTTAATAACCTCAGGTCCATTCCCGGAATGACCTCGGTCTCCGTGAGCATAAATACGGAAAAAACCAACGTCATTATGGGCAAAGAGATCGTGACGATCTGGGGGAGCGCAGCAATCACCGATACTCTGTGCGGTCTTTCGTTTGAGATATCACCGCTCTCTTTTTATCAGGTAAACCCTGTGCAGGCACAAAGGCTCTATAATCAGGCAATAGAATATGCCGATCTTACAGGCAGTGAGAGTGTCTGGGACCTGTACTGCGGCATAGGTACCATCACGCTATCCATGGCAAAATCCGCTGGAAAAGTGTACGGAGTTGAGATAATCCCGGATGCGGTAGAGGATGCCAAAAGAAATGCCGTGCGAAACAAAGTTGATAACGCAGAGTTTTTCTGTGGCAAAGCCGAGGAAGTGCTTCCGGATTTTTATGAGAAACTCTCTAAAGGAAAAGATATTCTGGATGGGAAATTGCCAGGGAGCGCACTTCACCCGGATGTGATCGTGGTCGATCCCCCAAGAAAGGGGTGCGACGATAAGTGCCTTGAGACAATGCTTCTGATGAAGCCTGAGCGCATCGTCTATGTGAGCTGCGACTCAGCAACGCTTGCAAGGGACCTCAGAATACTCTGTGATGGAGGATATGAGCTAAAAAAGATCCGAGCCTGTGATATGTTCAGCTGGTCCTGTCATGTGGAGACGGTAGTCTTGCTTTCCAAGGGAGTAAAATGCTTTGACGAGTGGCTGGAAGCAGTCTCTGATGAAGACTGCGGCAAACTGAAATAGCAAGGGGCTGACATGTAATGAAGAGGAAGCTGTTTTGGTGGCGAAAAAGGCAGATCTTCGTTATACTGTGGGATAGTTGATTAATTGGGAAGAATATTTTTACGAAAAAAATGATCATTAATACAGGACAAAGAACTGACATACCTGCATTTTATGCACAGTGGTTTGCAAACAGAATAAAGGAGGGATATGTCTGCGTTCGAAATCCCTATAATCCGGTTCAGGTCAGCAGATACAGGCTTGACCCGTCAGTAGTTGACGTTTTGGGTTTCTGCACCAAGAATCCTGTGCCCATGTTTCAATATATGGATCTGATAAAAGATTTTGGACAGTACTGGTTTGTGACGCTGACGCCCTATGGCAGAGATGTAGAGCCGAATGTGCCGGATAAGCACCGCCTGATAGAGGACTTCAAAACACTCTCGGGTATGGTCGGAATTGACTCCATAGGATGGCGCTACGATCCGATACTCTTATCTGACAGGTATACAATTGAGTATCATCTCAGCGCGTTCCGGCAGATCGCAGAGAGTCTTAAAGGATACACTAAAACTGTGGTTATCAGCTTTATCGATCTGTATCCAAAGGTTCGAAAGAACTTTCCAAATGCGCGGGAGGTTTCAAAAGCTGACAGACTGTATATCGGAAAAGAGATCATAAAGATCGCTTCCGGATGTGGAATGACAGTAAAGCCATGTGCTGAGGGAGATGAGCTTAAGGAGTATGGAGCAGACTGCAGCGGCTGTATGAAGCTTAGTGATTATGAAAACGCAATAGGCAGAAAACTGAGTGCACCCAAAAAGAAGGGAGCCCGAAAAGAGTGTGCCTGTTACCTGTCCTGTGACATAGGGGCCTACAATACATGCCTGCATCTTTGCAGATACTGCTATGCAAATGCTGAACCTTCAGTTATATTTGAACAGAACAGACTGCATGATCCGAAATCGCCTTTTCTGATCGGGAACTATATGGAGGGGGATGAGGTACATGATGTTATTCAAAAGTCCTGGATAGATAATCAGGAACGAATATTTGGGTTATGATGAGGAGGAGTGTTATGAAAGAGTTTTTGAAAAAGAAGGATATTGAGATTTCCCTGAAGCGCTATGGAATTGATGCGCTTGGCGCCATGGCGCAGGGACTTTTCTGTTCACTGCTTATTGGCACGATTATAAATACGGTGGGTACCCAGTTTAAGATTCCTTTCCTGATGGAGAAGGTTGCCACTATTTCAGGTGTCGATTACACTGTTGGAGGACTTGCTACCGCAATGAGCGGTCCTGCCATGGCTGTGGCGATAGGCTATGCGCTTAAGTGTCCGCCGCTTGTACTGTTTTCGATGATAACCGTGGGCTTTGCCGCCAATGCTCTTGGCGGAGCGGGAGGGCCTCTTGCAGTTCTTTTTGTTGCTATTCTTGCGGCAGAGTTTGGGAAAGCCGTATCAAAAGAGACTAAGGTCGATATATTGGTCACTCCGCTTGTTACTATAGGAGTGGGAGTGTTCTTTTCCTGGCTCATAGCTCCGCCGCTTGGACGAGCTGCAATGGCGGTGGGCAATCTCATTATGTGGGCTACGGAGCTTCAGCCGTTCCTGATGGGAATCCTGGTTTCGGTGGTAGTTGGAATGGCTCTTACACTTCCGATATCGTCAGCGGCTATCTGTGCGGCTCTTCAGCTCACGGGGCTTGCCGGGGGAGCGGCTGTAGCAGGCTGCTGCGCGCAGATGATCGGGTTTGCCGTTATTTCTTTTAAAGAGAACAAGTGGGGCGGACTGGTTTCCCAGGGAATCGGAACATCTATGCTTCAGATGGGCAATATCATCAGAAATCCCAGGGTGTGGATTGCACCGACGCTGGCGTCAGCTATTACCGGACCCATTGCTACCTGTATATTCAGGCTGCAGATGAACGGAGCTCCTGTTTCCTCCGGGATGGGAACCTGCGGACTTGTGGGACAGATCGGAGTATATACAGGCTGGGTAAGCGATGTGGCAGCAGGTACCAAGGCCGGAATAACAGGTTTTGACTGGCTTGGACTTCTTCTTATATCCTTTGTTCTTCCCGCTGCAATCTCACTTATTATCCATGCCGCAGTAGTAAGACTTGGCTGGGTGAAAGAGGGAGACCTTAAGCTTTGATAAATGATCATGGGGGCTGCATCATGTTTGAAACTCAGAATGCAATGATATATGTAATATTTGCTGTGCTTCTGGTCATCGTGATTGCAGCTCTTTTTATGCTTATCCGCTTTTTGAGAAGGCCGCGTAAGTTTATGATGGATGAGATGGACGGTCATGATTTTGAGTACTACTGCGCGGACCTTCTTCGGCTCAACGGATTTCTCGAAGTTGAGGTCACAAAGGGAAGCGGGGACTTTGGCGCAGATATCCTGGCTGAGAGAGACGGAGTTACCTATGCCGTTCAGTGCAAGTGCTATGATAAGCCTATTGGAGTTAAGGCGGTGCAGGAGATATATGCGGGAAGGGACTTCTATGGAAGGATGGTGGGAGTAGTGATGACCAACCAGTACTTTACCCAGCCCGCGGTGGATATGGCAAAGAAGCTAAACATCATGCTCTGGGACAGGGATTATGTAGACGATATGAAACATGGAGATGGGAATGTATAACATACATATTTCAGATGATTTCGATCTTAAGAAAATTGCAGAAAGCGGCCAGTGCTTCAGATTTAATGAATGTACCCCTGCAGCTAAGGACGGGGAAAGCTTTCCGCTCTATAGTGTTGCAGCAAAAGACCGGCATCTTTTAATTGAGGACAAAGCAGAGGGCAACTTAAGTCTTGACTGCACTCAGTCAGAATATGAGGAGTTCTGGAGGGACTATTTTGACCTGGATCTTAGCTATAAAGATGTCAGGGCAAGGATTGACCCCGAGAGCGATCCGTATCTTTACGGTGCCTCAGAGTTTGGCAAGGGGATAAGGATACTAAGGCAGGATCCATGGGAGATGCTCATTTCTTTTATCATATCCCAGAGGAAAAACATCCCGGCAATAAAGGCATCCATTGAAAAGCTCTGTGTAAAGGCCGGAGATGAGATCTTTGAGGATGAAAGATGTGGTAAGATCTACTCTTTTCCGACGCCTGAAAGGCTGGCGGCACTTCCTCTTGAGGAGCTTACGGCCTGCAGCCTTGGATATAGGGATAAATATGTACATCAGGCAGCTCTTGACGTTGCAAGCGGCGCTGTAGATCTTGAGGCATTTAAAAAGCTTGATGATGAAGCTCTTATGAATGAGCTTTTAAAACTCTTCGGCGTAGGAGTAAAGGTTGCAAACTGCGAGATCCTTTTTGGATATCACAGGCTGAATGCCTTTCCGAGAGATGTATGGATAAACAGGGTTTTAGAGCAGCACTATTCAGGCGGCTTTAACTTTAAGGCTTATGACCCTTACAATGGAATTATGCAGCAGTATCTCTTTTTCTACGGAAGAGAGAATGCTTGAGAAAAGATCCCGTGTGACAGTGCACGGGGTTTTTGTTTATGGTGAAGTTGTACATATACAAGTTGCTCGAATTGTTCATTTATGTCATTGACTAAAGAGATGCGAAAATATATTATGGATGTACTGGGATTATTCTTGAGAGTTGCGTGTTTTGAGACTCTTTTGGCATATACGACGTAGATGTGCTTAACATGCGAAGGCAAAAGTTGTACTGTAACATCTTGTCGTTTAATACAAGAACAAAGGGATAACAGAGTTGGCTAAATATCAAAGCATAATTGACTGGATAAACAATGAGATAGATAAAGGAAATCTTCAGCCCGGTGACAAGATTCCGTCGGAGAATGAACTTTGCGGCAGATTTAATCTGAGCAGACAGACGGTAAGACATGCAATAGCACGTATGTCAGAGGACGGTCTTTTGGAGAGCAGAAGAGGAAGCGGGACCTATGTGGCAGATCAGCGCGCAGGTGAGGGCGAAAAAAATGTCATTGCTGTAGCGACCACTTATGTGGATGACTACATCTTTCCCAGCATGATCAAGGGGATCGAGAGGACACTGAGCAGCAAGGGATATTTCATGCAGCTGTCATTCACCGACAACACTGTGGGGAAGGAGAGGCAGATACTGCTGGATCTGCTTGCAAGGAATGATGTTGCGGGACTTATTATGGAGCCCGTAAAGAGCGCGCTTCCCAATCCCAACATGGACCTTTATCAGAAACTGAGTGAGCGAAACGTCAAGGTTTTGTTTATAAATTCATTTTATCCGGAACTGGATCTTCCACATGTATCTTTAAATGATTCAGAATGTGCTCAGCGTGCGGTCAGGGCACTGATCGAGCTGGGTCACAGAAATATTGGATGTGTTTTAAAGCTCGATGATGGCCAGGGCAAGGAGAGGTACAGAGGCTACTTAAAGGCCATGATTCAGAGCGGCGTGAATTTTTCTTATGACCATGTGAACTGGATCGACACAATAGATATTAAAAACGGCAAAAGGGCTCTTATCAAGGCGCTTGACAGACTTACGGGATGTACGGCGGTATTCTGCTACAACGACATGGTTGCCGGGATGATAATAGAGCTTTTGACTGACTGCGGGGTCAGGGTACCGGAGGATATGTCGGTTATCGGCATGGACGACTCGGACATGGCAAGGATGGGCGTCAGGGGAGTTTCCATATCTTCAATCCCGCATCCCAAGGAAAGACTTGGTGAGAAGGCTGCACAGAACATGATCCGCATGATACATGAGGGCAAGCTTTACTACAATGCCACACATGAGTTTGATGAGGATGTGATACTGAGAGCTTCGGTATCGGATGTGGCAAAGGCAAAGTCAGTAACAGAACAGACTGCGCAATAATGCGCTGTTAAAAAAGGCAAACGGCAGATGCCGGACACAAAATGGAGGTAAATATGGGAGAAGCAAAAAAGGCTATAGCAGAGGGAAAGACATTTCTTGGTATTGAGTTTGGTTCAACAAGGATAAAGGCAGTCCTTACAGATGAGGAGTACAATCCGATAGCTTCAGGTTCACACAGTTGGGAGAACAGACTTGATGGCGGAATCTGGACCTATACTCTTGATGATGTATGGGGAGGACTTCAGGACTGCTACAGGAAGCTTACCGAGGATGTTGAGAAGCAGTACGGAGAAAAGCTTGAGAGTGTAGGAGCGCTTGGCTTTTCTGCAATGATGCATGGCTATATGGCATTTGACAAAGAGGGTGAACTGCTTGTTCCGTTCAGGACCTGGAGAAACACGATTACTGAGGAGGCATCTGACAAGCTCACTGAGCTCTTTGGCTATCACATTCCTCAGAGATGGAGTATCGCTCACTTATACCAGGCAATTTTAAACGGTGAGGATCATATTTCTAAGATTGACTTCTTTACAACACTTGCAGGCTACGTTCACTGGCAGCTGACCGGCGAGAAGGTTCTCGGCGTTGGCGATGCATCCGGAATGTTCCCTATCGATTCATCAACATGTGATTACAATGAGAGGATGCTGGATCAGTTTGATGAGCTGATCGCGCCAAAGAACCTTGGCTGGAAGATAAGGGACATTATCCCGAAGTCACTTCCTGCAGGAGCAGCGGCAGGCAAACTGACAGAGGAAGGTGCCAGAAAACTTGATCCGACAGGTACTTTAAAGGCTGGTATCCCTGTATGTCCTCCTGAAGGCGATGCCGGTACCGGAATGGTTGCCACAAACTCTGTCGGTGTGAGGACCGGTAACATCTCAGCCGGAACATCAGTCTTTTCAATGGTTGTTCTTGAGCACAGCCTCTCCAAGGCATATCCTGAGCTTGATCTTGTCACAACGCCAAGCGGAGAGGAAGTCGCAATGGTGCACTGCAATAACTGCACTTCCGACCTCAATGCGTGGGTAGGTCTTTTCAGGGAGTTTGCAGGTGCGATCGGACAGGATATAGATGATGACACGCTCTACGGCACACTTTACCGCAAGGCTATGGAAGGAGACGCAGACTGCGGTGGACTTCTTGCGTACAACTACTTCTCGGGTGAGAGCATTACGGGCTTCAATGAGGGAAGACCTCTGTTTGTAAGGCGCCCTGATGATAAGTTCAATCTGTCAAACTTTATGAGGACTCATCTCTACACAGCACTCGGTGCTCTTAAGGCAGGTAATGATATCCTGATGAAGGAGGAGAATGTCAAAGCTGATTTCTTCTTTGGACAGGGAGGCTTCTTTAAGGTCAGAGGTGTTGGCGACAGAGTTATGGCCGCAGCTCTTAATACGCCTATCAAGCTCATGGAGACAGCCGGAGAAGGCGGCCCTTGGGGACAGGCAATCCTTGCGGGATTCATGTGCCAGAAAGAGGAGGGTGAGACGCTGGAGAAGTATCTTGCAGACAAGGTATTTAAGAGCGGCAAGGTTGAGACCTGCGACCCGATAAGGGATGATGTTGAAGGGTTTGATAAGTTCATGAAGGACTACAACGCCGGTCTTGCAATTGAAAGAGCAGCGGTGGATAATTTGAAATAAATAGGAAAGTTTGTTTGGGAAAGGGAATAGTAATGCTTGAAGAACTAAAGAAAAAGGTTTATGAGGCAAATATACTTTTGCCAAAGTACGGTCTTGTGACATTTACCTGGGGAAATGTAAGCGCAATTGACAGGGAGTCGGGACTTTTTGTCATCAAGCCAAGCGGTGTGGATTATGAGACGATGACACCGGATGATATGGTGGTCATGGATCTTGAGGGCAACAAAGTGGAGGGAAAGCTCAATCCTTCTTCAGATACGCCCACACATGTGGAGATCTACAAGGCATTTAAGGATGTAGGAGGTGTTGTACATACTCACTCTTCATACGCCACAAGCTGGGCGCAGGCAGGCCGCAGTATTCCGTGCTATGGCACAACTCATGCCGACTACTTCTATGGCGATATCCCCTGTGTGAGATGTCTTACAAAGGATGAGATCGAGTCTGCCTACGAAGAGAACACGGGCCTGCTCATTGTGTCTGAATTTGAGAGAATGGGAAAAGACCCTGTTGCAGTTCCGGCAGTCCTTTGCAAGAATCACGGCGTGTTTGCCTGGGGCAAGGATGCGCATGAGGCTGTTCACAATGCGGTGGTCACAGAGGAAGTTGCCAAGATGGCCTACAGATGTGAGGTTATTAATCCGCAGGTAAAGCCTGCGCCGCAGGAACTTCAGGACAAACACTACTACCGCAAGCACGGCGCAAATGCATATTATGGCCAGAAATAAGATGAAAATAGCATTTTATGCATAGAATTACCCGAATATAAGTAATACAATAAAACAAATGTTGCAAGAAAATGAAAGGAAGCATAAACTATGACCAATCTTGAATTGCAGAAAATTGCAAATGAAGTCCGCAAGGGCATTGTTACAGCGGTTCACGCAGCTAAGGCAGGGCATCCGGGTGGATCATTGTCAGCAGCAGATATCTTTACCTATCTGTATTTTGAGGAGATGAATATTGATCCCAAGGATCCGGGGAACCCTGATCGTGACCGTTTTGTTCTTTCTAAGGGACATACAGCTCCGGGTCTTTACTCAGTAATGGCTCAGAGAGGATATTTCCCGGTTGAAGAGCTCACAACACTTCGTAAGCTTGGCTCCAGGCTTCAGGGACATCCAAGCATGCAGTATCTTCCGGGCATTGATATGAGCAGCGGATCTCTCGGACAGGGAATATCTGTTGCCTGTGGAATGGCTCTTTCTGCAAAGCTTGACAACAAGTCCTACAGAACTTACACACTCCTTGGAGATGGTGAGATAGAAGAGGGACAGGTTTGGGAAGCTGCAATGTTCGCAGGATTCCGCAAACTCGATAACCTTGTTGTTATAGTTGACAACAATGGACTTCAGATCGATGGTCCTGTTGATCAGGTATGTTCTCCATATCCTATAGACAAGAAGTTTGAGGCGTTCAACTTCCATGTGATCAATATCGATGCACATGATTTTGATGCTATAAGGGCAGCCTTCAAGGAAGCTAAAGAGACTAAGGGCCAGCCTACAGCAATCATAGCCCACAGCCTTAAGGGCAAGGGTGTCTCCTTCATGGAGGGTCAGGTTGCATGGCACGGCGTAGCACCTAATGATGAAGAGTATGCTGTTGCTATGGCAGATCTCGAGAAGATCGGCAAAGAGCTGGAAGGCTGAGAAGGAGGTTGAATCATGAGTGAAGTTAAGAAGATAGCTACAAGAGACAGCTATGGCAAAGAGCTTATAGAGCTTGCCAAAGTCAATGACAAGGTGGTTGTACTGGACGCAGACCTTGCAGCAGCAACAAGGACAGGATGGTTTAAAAAGGAATTCCCCGACAGGCACATTGACTGCGGTATCGCTGAATGCAACATGATGGGAATCGCTGCAGGCCTTGCAACAACAGGTAAGATTCCTTTTGTGAGCACTTTTGCGATGTTTGCTACAGGACGTGCTTTCGAGCAGGTCCGCAATTCAATAGGTTACCCCCATCTCAATGTTAAGATTGGCGGAACCCATGCCGGAATAACTGTAGGTGAGGACGGAGCCAGCCATCAGTGCAACGAGGATATAGCACTTATGCGCACTATTCCCGGAATGGTTGTTATGTGTCCCGCTGATGACATCGAGGCAAGGGCCTGTGTAAGGGCAGCAGCAGAGCACGAGGGCCCTGTATATATAAGATTTGGACGCGCGGCATGCCCAGTTGTCAATGACAGACCGGATTACAAGTTTGAGATTGGAAAAGGCACTGTACTCAGAGAGGGCAGTGATGTTAGTATTATTGCAACAGGTATTGGTGTCGGTGCTGCTCTTGAAGCCGCTGAGAAGCTTGCAGCAGACGGCATCAGCGCAGAAGTTGTAAACATCTGTACCATCAAACCTATAGACAGAGAGCTTGTTGTTGCTACTGCCAGGAAGACCGGTAAGGTTGTAACAGTAGAGGAGCATTCGGTTATCGGAGGCCTTGGAAGCGCTGTATGCGATGTGCTTTCAGAAGAACATCCCACTGTTGTAAAGAAGATCGGAATGCAGGACAGATTTGGAGAATCCGGATCTGCAGCAGCTCTCGTAGAGAAATATGGTCTCGATGGAAATGGTGTTTACGCATCAGTAAAGGAATTTCTTAAGTGATGAATATTTTAAGCCCCTCTATTCTGGCCATTGATTTTAAAAACATGGGACAGCTCATTAAGGACGTTGACAGAGCCGGAGCAAAGTATCTGCATGTAGATGTGATGGACGGCGTTTTTGTTCCGTCAATCTCATTTGGAATGCCGGTTATAAAGAGCATAAGAAGTGCGACGGATATTGTGTTTGACGTACACCTTATGATCGTGGATCCCATAAGATACATCCGTGAGTTTGCTAAGATCGGAGCGGATATCATAACCTTCCACCTCGAGGCTGCGAAGGATGTAAAGGCAGTAATAGATGAGATCCACAGTGCCGGCAAGAAGGCGGGACTGTCGATCAAGCCCGGAACCGATGTTAAGGAGCTGATTCCATATCTTGACCTAGTGGACATGATACTTGTCATGACCGTTGAACCGGGGTTCGGCGGACAGAAGTTCATTGAAGAGAGCTATGACCGTATACGATCTGTCAGGAAGATGCTTGATGAGAGAGGCCTTAATATCGATATTCAGGTTGACGGCGGCGTGACAGGGGATAATCTTAAATCCATACTGGATGCCGGAGCAAACGTGATCGTGGCAGGGTCGGCGATATTTAACGGCGATGCATTTTCTAATACCGAGGCTTTTATGAGAGTCCTTGATGGTAAAGAGTGATCAGTAAATTAAGTGGTTCTTTACTTCCACAGCGGAAGTGAAGAACCACTTTTTTCGTTTAATAGGAAATTCCCCCGAATTTCCTATTAAATAAAAACGTTTTAGCTATATTTACAGAAATTTTAGTGTATAACTATACAATACCAACAAATATGTATTTGCTATATTGCATTTATATGCGCATAGTGCTAGACTACGAATTACAAAATAATAAAAACGTTTTTATTAAGGTTTCTACAGGTTTTTGGGAGGTTTATATGAGGAATAAATGGATTTATGGGGCCAGCGTACTTTGTCTGATCCTGATGCTCCCATTTTTCAACTGGATAAGAGTGGTCAATCTGGTATCTCTTTTTTCAAAAATCGGGGTTACCAAAGAGATGGCGGGAAGTCTTTATACGGGGTACAACCTGTATAACCTGCTATCCTTTGTCCAGTATGCAAATCAGGGAGTGCTGGGACTGTTCGCAATGGTCCTTCTGATACTTGCCGCCGCAGCCATATACTTCAATGCAGCATATATCATCCGCGGCATTTTCGGTATCAAAAAGGGGAAGGGGGAGCTTTCCCTGCTGGCAGCCGGCAAATGTGCTTTCCTGTTTCAGTTCATCTGTGCAGCGGCAACAGTTGTATTTGTGATTTTTTCAAATGTAAAATTCAGGATGACGGGTTTTCTTCCCGGAATCGCAGTATATCTGGAACTTGTGATATCGCTTGTTTCATATATCTATATCAAGTTCCTTGAGGCCAAAGAGAGGGAAAAGTACAGAGAGCATGGGCTTCTTGTGGAGCTTAAGAGGAACTGGGTACTGTTTGTCATGCTTATCCCGACATTCGTGTATTTTATGATAAACAATTACCTGCCGATGCTTGGTGTGTACTTCGCGTTTACATCATTCAACTTCAGGGATGGCCTGTGGGCAAGCCCCTTTACAGGGTTCAAGAATTTTGAATTCCTGATAAAGGCCGATCTCTTCCGCCTCACCAAGAATACTGTTCTCTACAACGTGGTATTCATAGGTGTTGGCAATGTGCTTCAGATCATCTTTGCGATACTTGTCAGCAGAGTCACACTCAAGTGGTTCAAGAAGACCAGCCAGACACTGATGTTCATGCCCTACTTTGTATCCTTCGTTATCCTGAAGGTTATAGTTTATAACGTATTTGAGTACCAGTACGGACTTATCAACAACATTGTCACATCCTTTGGCGGTGAGAGGATAGACTTTTACAACAATGCATCCTACTGGCCGTTCCTTATAACCTTCTTCTATCTGTGGAAGAATATCGGATACGGAATGGTAGTATATCTCGCCACAATAATGGGAATTGACAATGAGATATACGAGGCGGCAAGAGTCGACGGAGCCAATGATCTGCAGCAGATATGGTATATCACACTGCCGCACATTAAGCCGACATTTATCATTCTTCTTCTGTATGCGCTTGGAAGCATCATGAAGGGACAGTTTGAGCTGTTCTACCAGATCATCGGCAACAACGGAGTATTATTCAATGCCACAGATATTTTTGACACCTATGTATACAGGATCACCATGACACAGCCACTTTCAATAGGCCTTGGAACTGCAGCAGGTCTCTACCAGTCGCTGTTTGGATTTTTTATCATCGTGATCGTAAACTATGTTGTCAAAAAGAAAAATCCGGAATATGCATTATTCTGAGAAAGGAGCCGTAAGATGTCAAAAGATATGGATTATGAACCGACGGTTCAAAAGACTATAAAAAAATCCACGGGAACAAAAGTGTTTGAGGCAATAGCCTATACACTACTTGTCCTTGGATCCATCATATGTGTGCTGCCTTTTATCATCATTGTTTCGGGTTCTTTTACAGACAACACCACGATCCTTGTAAAGGGGTATTCGCTTCTTCCGAGGGACTTTACTTTTTCAGCTTATCAGACGATCTTTCGCTCACCCAAGGATATACTTCAGGCCTACAAGATGACATTCTACTATACGATTGTCGGAACCGGCCTCGGACTTATGATGATCACACTGACAGGCTATGTCATTTCGAGAAAGGAGTTCAAGCACAGAAACACGGTTTCCTTCCTTATATATTTTACAAGTATATTCGGAGGAGGAATGATCCCATGGTATCTGATGTATGCCAATGTACTTAATTTGAAGGGCTCGACAATTCCGATCTGGTTCCCCGCTCTTATGAGTCCGTTTCTTGTTATCCTTATGAGAACTTTCATTGTGGGAGCGGTTCCGGATGCCATAACGGAGTCGGCCAAGATTGACGGAGCAGGACACTTTACCATATTTTTCAGGATCGTACTTCCGGTGCTTAAGCCGGGACTTGCTACGGTAGGTCTTTTCCTGGCACTGGGCTACTGGAATGACTGGTACAGATCGTCGATGTTCAGCACCAATTCATCCACCTGGCAGCTGCAGTTCTATCTCTACGACCTGCTTAATGCCACAACAGCGATGAAGCAGATGGCATCAAATGTAAGTATGAAGACCGCAGAGCTTCCGACAGAGTCAGTCAAGCTTGCGATGGCTGTAGTAGCCACGGGTCCTGTTCTTTTGTTCTATCCGTTTGTTCAGAGATTCTTTGTATCAGGAATCACAGTCGGAGCGGTAAAAGGCTGATAAAAGTTTTTTATCGGCAAAAATAAAAACGTTTTTACAAACAATCTTTTCAAAGAAAAAAGGAGGCAGACATGAAAAGGAAAGTTTTAAGCGTGCTATTGTCAATGACAATGCTGGCGGGGGCAGCTGTGGGATGCGGAAGTGCAGGTACACAATCTGCAGCAGACCAGCTCGAGGCAGAAGGAGTAACACAGATCCCTGCAGCACAGGAGGAGACCAAAGAAGAGACGACTCAGGCTCCATCGGAGAGTGCAGCCCAGGAAGAGGCTCAGGGGATAGATCTGTCAGATCAGGTTGACCTGGTATTCTACGTTATGGGCGATGCACCTCAGGATGAGGAGATGGTGGAAGGCGCGATCAACGAGAAGCTCCTTGAGAAGTGCAATGCCACGATCGATATGCAGTTCTCTACCTGGACTGATTTCCAGCAGAAGTATGCCAATGAGATCACAGCGCAGAGCGCAGACCTTATCTATATAGCAAACTGGCTCAACTATGGTCAGCTTGCAAGCAGCGGAGCTTTTGAAGAACTTGATGACATGCTCGACTCGGTAGCACCAGACCTGAAGGCACTTGTAGGCGATGCAAATCTCAATATGTGCAGGGTTGGCGGCAAAATCTATGCAATCCCGAACACATGGCCTGAGTATGTGTGCAACGGTGTCAAGTACAGAGAAGACCTCAGGGCAAAATATAACCTTCCTGTTCCGGACTCACTTGAGAATCTTGAGGCATATCTTCTTGGAATCCAGGAAAATGAGCCTAACCAGGGACTTCTTACAGTTACAACAGAAGAGAGCCAGGGACTTAAGACAGGATTTGATGCAGCATGGGCTCTGAACTTCAAATATCCCTGGGTAGCCAACAACGGACTTGATTACGGTCTTGCGGCTAACTATGATTCACCTGCAGATGTTTACGATTACTGGTATTCAGATGATTTTGTAGACGACATGAAGCTTATGAAGAAGTGGGCAGATCTAGGTTTCTGGTCAAAGAGTGCTCTTTCTGACACAAACAACTCGGATGCATACAAAAATGGACTGTGCGTTGCTGAGGTTGCAGGACAGAACCCCAACAAGCAGATCACAGCAATAGCTGATTTTGAAAATGCAGGCGAGGGATGGGAGTCAGGCTACGTTGCATACGGTGAGACAAACGGAATCATCTATCCCGGACATGCAACTCAGAACGGAACAGCTATTGTAAGGGGCTGCAAGAATCCCGAGAGAGCACTTCTTGTTCTTCAGACACTTCTTTGCGATGACGAAGTGAATGCGCTTATGCAGTACGGTATTAAGGGAACACACTATGACGTGGCAGACGGCATCTACAAGAACATCCAGGAAGAAGCCGGAGAGACACCTACATTCCCTTATGAGGGATTCAACACATGGAACCTCAGAAACGGCGACACCAAGCTTCCTCAGAGGACAGATGTAGCTCTTCAGGAGATGTTTGACAAGTATGCGGTTCTCGGCGAAAAGACCAAGTTCCCCAATGTAAATATCTATGACGGATTCTCAGAGAACTATGATACATACAGCGCTGAGAGATCAGCAGTAAGCAACGTTATGAGGCAGTATCTTGCACCTCTTGAGGCAGGACTTGTGGATGATGTTGACGCAGCAGTTGAAGAGTTCAGAAGCAAGATGAAGGAAGCCGGAATAGATAAGTGCCGCGAGGAGTACACCAAACAGTGGCAGGCATACTGTGAGGAGTATTCTTACAAGTGATTTAATCTAATTATGATATAATGGCAGAGGGTAAAGAGTTGCCCTCTGCCGCAGATAAGAATTTGCGGATGATATCGAAAAAGAGGTATCTGTCTTGTCAAAAGAAAGAAGCAAAAAGATAACAATTAAAGATGTGGCAAAAGAAGCGGGAGTATCCATTTCTACTGTATCAAATGCCCTTAATAACGTGAATGTCCTAAGTCCCGACACCAAGGAAAAGGTACTTGAGGTTGCCAGGAGACTTAATTATACACCCAATCTGAACGGCAGGAATCTAAAGGCGCAGGCAACCGGTGTGCTGGGGCTGTTTCTCGGAGCAATAAGAGGACCATATTACGGCGAACTGTCTGATTCCATCTACAGGGCCTGCCAGGAAGGCGGCTATGAGCTTGAGATATTTTTGAGCTCGCAGCCTTCGCATATTATTGCAAATATCCTGGGACACAGGGTTGACGGAGCAATCATTTTAAACTCTGCAATCGGTGAGCGGCAGGCGCAGATACTTAAGGATCAGGGAATACCTACGGTGTACATAGACAGGATCCTTGTGGGAGAGAAGTCATCGAGTGTTGTTTTTGATTCCTACAACGGAGGAGAACAGGCAGCAAAATTTCTTTTAGAGCTTGGGCACAAGAAGTTTATGTATATTGAAGGAGTCAAGGACAACTACGATAACATAGAGCGTAGGAAAGGTTTCTTTGAGGCCCTTAGGAAAGCAGGTATCGTCGTTGATGAGGATTACATTCTTAAAGGCGACTTTGAACGTGTGACAGCCTATGAGTCAGTACTTGAATTTATAGAATCAGGCAAACAGCTTCCCGATGCGATCTTTGCATCTAACGATCTCAGTGCCATCGGAGTAGTCGAGGCGCTTAGAAACGCAGGAGTAAAGGTTCCGGAACAGGTAAGCGTGATAGGATGCGATGACATAGAGACCACCAGGCTTGTGAGTCCTTCTGTTACCACCATAAGGACATACTTTGAGAAGCAGGGCATCATAGCAGTAGAACAGCTTATACGGATGATAAACGGAGAGTCCGGAAAGCTGATAACCCTAAATGGAAGGATAATCCCGCGCGATTCAACAACAGCAAAGGATTTATCATGAAAGATATAAGAATTACAGAGACCGACAGAGCCCTTGGAAAATACTGGAGTGAGTCCTCCGGGCAGGATCTGGGGCCGGCGGGAGAGATGAAACTGGTAGTTGTCTACCCCGATGAGAAGGAGACTACCATCCGCGGATTCGGAGGCGCTTTTACAGAAGCCGCAGCTCACACCTACAGCGGTCTTTCGGAAAGCAGGAAAAAAGCGCTTATAAACGACCTTTTTGGAGAGGGCGGTCTTAGATACAATATGGGCCGCATACATATGAACAGCTGCGATTTTGCGCTTGGGAACTACACATATATTAATGAAGGGGACGAGACCCTGGAGAGCTTTGATATCTCCCATGATGAAAAAGAGATCATTCCCATGATCAAAGAAGCAGAGAAAGAACTTGGCAGAGGGCTGAAACTTATGATGGCGCCCTGGTCACCGCCGCCATTTATGAAGACGAACGGCGAGATGAACCACGGCGGTAAGCTGAAAGATGAGTACAGACAGCTCTGGGCATCATATTTTGTTAAGTTTATTCAGGAATACAAAAAGAGAGGAATCGACATTTCTTTTACAACTATACAGAATGAGCCAATGGCAACACAGACCTGGGACTCCTGCGTGTATACAGCCAATGAGGAGGCGGACTTTGTCGCAAACTTCCTTGGCCCTGCCCTTAAGAAGGCGGATCTTTTAGATGATGTAAGGATCTTTGTGTGGGATCACAACAAGGAAGTCGCCTATGACAGGCTAAAGGAGATACTGGGGACACCCGGCGCGGATGAATACGTCTCCGGATGCGCCGTTCACTGGTATACCGGAGATCACTTTGACGTGCTTCGCCTTATCAGGAAGCACTATCCCGATAAAGAGATCTTTTTCACAGAGGGATGTGTTGAGTACTCGATCCTGGCCGGCGCAGGAGATGTTCATAACGCTGAGATGTATGCCCACCAGATGATGGGTAATCTTAAGGGCGGCTGCAATGCGATAATCGACTGGAACCTCATGGTGGACTATGAGGGCGGACCTAATCATGTCGGCAATTTCTGCGATGCTCCAATAAAGGCAAATAAGTCGGGAGATGATTATGAGAAGAAGCTTTCCTACTATTATATAGGTCATTTCTCAAGACATATCAAAGAGGGAGCAGATCTCATATGGAGCACAAGCTACACTGATGAAATAGACAGTGCTGCTTTTGCAAACCCGGATGGAGAGAGGGTCGTGGTCATTCTTAACAAATCGGACAAAGAGATACCGGTGAATATTAAGGAAGGCAACTCATCAACGCAGATTACGCTTAGTCCTCATTCCATAAAGACGGTTTCATACTACATGTAAAAGTACTTTGCAGCTTCATGAATTATTATTCAGGAAGTCTTACGTTATCAAGATTTCATTGACAAATATAAATGTATACATTAAACTTTGTGTCGTGTAGTTGCAAGGAAACCCCATGTGGAATACACATGGGGCTTTTTTTGCGAAAAAAATCAACAAAAGCCTTTATAAGGCAGGAGGAATTATGAAGAGATTTTTTGCAACAATGATTGCAGGCATTTCATGTGTAGCAATGCTTGCAGGATGCGGCAATTCTGCATCAACAGAAACAGCAGCAGAGAAGACTGAGAATGCTGCAACAGAAACTGCAGAGACTACAGAAGCTTCAGGTAGCACAGAAGCTGTAGAGACTCCTGCAGAAAATGTAAAGATCGACAAGCTCACAATAGGTTTTGTACCTTCACGTGATCCTGATGAGATCGTTACAGCAACAGAGCCTCTGAAGGAGCTTCTTTCAAGCGAGCTGGCCGGCCTTGGATATGAGGTTGGTGAGGTTGACATCACTGTCGGAACAAGCTATGAGGCCGTAGGTGAGGGCCTTTCAGCGGGAACAATAGATGTAGGTCTTATTCCCGGTGGTACTTATGTACTTTACGAGGATGGATGTGATGTAATCCTTACAGCAACGAGAGACGGTCTTTCAATCGAGAGCCCTGATGCCAAGACATGGAATGACAACAAGCCCACTGAGCCTACACCTGATAACCAGGTAACATTCTACCGTGGACTTATCATCGCAGGACCTTCAGAGGCAGGCCAGGCTATTGCTGCCAAGGTAAACGGCGGTGAGCAGATCACATGGGAAGATCTTGACGGCCTCAACTGGAGCGTAATGAACTCTTCTTCATCAGCAGGATATATCTATCCTTCACTCTGGCTTCAGGAGAACTACGAGAAGCACATCACAGACCTTACACATGCTGTACAGGCTGATTCTTACGGTAACGCATTCGCAAGACTTGCTTCAGGCCAGATCGACGTTCTTTGCTGCTATGCAGATGCAAGACGTGACAACGAGGAGAAGTGGACAACTGAGTTTGGCAGAACAGACAGCATCTGGGATGAGACCAATGTTATCGGCGTTACAGACGGTATCTACAATGACACCATCAGCGTAAGCAAGACATCCCAGGTTATGGACGATGCTTTCAAGGCAGCGCTTACACAGGCATTCATCAACATCGGCAACACAGATGCAGGTAAGGAAGTAATCTCTATCTACAACCACAACGGATACGTTGAGGCCAAGGCAGAGGACTACGAGTCTGAGAGAGCTGCTCAGGAACTCATCAAATCAATGCAATGAGAGTGATATAGGGATTCAAAGTCACATGATGCAGTGCTTGCACTATGCATCATGTGACCTTGAAGACCGAACAGACGTGAGGAAGAAGCACGAAAGTGCGGATTCCGAATGTCTGTAGGATTGCGAGAGCAAAGCGGAGCAATCCGTATATCACGAAGAGTTAATAAACACTACAGACGTGAGGAAGAAGCACGAAAGTACATAATTATTTTTGGGAGAATTACAATGATCAGGTTTGAGAACGTCGGAAAAGTATATCCAAATGGTTTTGAGGGATTAAAAAATATAGATCTGTCTATTGAACAGGGGGAATTCGTTGCTATCATCGGTCTGTCCGGAGCGGGTAAGTCCACACTTATTCGTACTATCAACAGGATGCACGATGTAACAAGCGGTAAGCTCACCGTGGATGATGTTGATGTTATGAGTCTGTCGGGCAAGGCTCTGCGCAGGTTCAGAAGAAAGATAGGAATGATTTTCCAGTCCTTTAACCTGATCACAAGAACTACAGTCATTAAGAATGTTCTTACAGCATTTGTGCCGGATATGCCATGGTACAGATCGGTATTTGGCATCTATACCAAGGAAGAAAAGATCAAGGCTCTGGAGTGTCTTGATAAAGTCGGCATCCTCGACAAGGCGTTTGTACGCGCGGATCAGCTCTCCGGTGGACAGCAGCAGAGAGTTGCTCTTGCAAGGACGCTTGCCCAGAACCCCCAGATAATCCTTGCGGACGAGCCGGTTGCTGCTCTTGACCCTGTTACAGCCAATCAGGTAATGGGAGACTTCAAGAGGATCAACGAGGATATGAATATCACGATCCTTATCAACATACACCACATAGATCTGGCTCTTAAGTACGCGAACAGAGTTATCGGTATAAGAGAGGGCAGGATTGTATTTGACGGACCTGCCAGGGGCACTGAATGGGATGAGGTTCTTGACAGCATTTATGTAGGAAAGGTTGACCGCGAGGGCAATTTACAGGAAGAGGGGTGATACAGGTGAATCTTACTTTTTACGACAAGATTTTTAAACCAAAAGAGTACGTCCTTCCCAATGGTAAAAAGGCCTATAAGAAGGCGTCAAGAGCACCGATATATGTCATCCTGATCCTGGCGATGAGCGCGCTCTCGGTAAAGATAACAGGTTTTGATATGAAGGTCCTTGTCTCCAGGATAGGACAGTTCTTCATCATTCTTGGCGAGATGTTCCCGCCAAATACCGACTACATGCCCAAGATCTGGGAGCCTCTTTTTG
>CAMNEA010000022.1 GCA_946536145.1 uncultured Butyrivibrio sp. | reverse complement strand
GGTGTTATCTGCGGAACAGATTACGTTATGTTCATGGGCGCAATGATCGCAGGACCTCTTGCAGGATGGGTCATCAAGCAGTTTGATAAGGCTGTTGAAGGCAAGATCCCTCAGGGATTCGAGATGCTTGTAAACAACTTCTCAGTTGGTATCATCGGACTTGTACTTGCAATCATCGGATTCTATGTAATTGGACCTTTCATGGGCGGAGTACTTGCAATACTTAACGGCGGCGTTGATTTCCTTGTAAGCCACAGCATTCTGCCTCTTGTTTCAATATTTGTTGAGCCTGCTAAGGTTCTTTTCCTTAACAACGCTATCAATCACGGTATCTTCACTCCTCTTGGAGCAGAGCAGGTTTCTCAGGCAGGAAGATCTATCTTCTACATGATCGAGACAAACCCCGGCGCAGGTACAGGTGTACTCGTAGCTTACTGGCTGTTTGCTAAGGATAAGGTAACAAAGGATTCAGCTCCCGGAGCACTTATCGTACATCTCCTTGGCGGTATCCACGAGATCTACTTCCCATATGTACTCATGAATCCACTTCTTTTACTTGCAACAATCGGTGGATCAGTAGCAGCTATGATCTTCAACACAGCATTTGACCTCGGTCTTGCAGGACCTCCTTCACCCGGATCAATCTTTGCTTACGTTGGAATGGCACCTAAGGGATCAACATTCATGGTACTTCTCTCTGTAGTAGTTGCAGCAGCGGTATCATTTGTAATCGCAGCACCTATCATCAGACTTTCAAACTCAAAGTCAACACTTGAGGATTCAACAAACCAGATGAAAGAGATGAAGGCTCAGTCCAAGGGCGTTGCTGCAAGCGAAGTTAAGACAGTAGCAGACACACTTGTAAATACAGCATCTTCTGATGTTAAGCACATCGTATTTGCCTGCGACGCAGGAATGGGTTCTTCAGCAATGGGAGCAACTGTTCTCAAGAAGAAGCTCATTGAAGTTGGCAGAGACGACATCGAAGTAAAGCATGCTTCGGTTTCAGAGATCCCTGAGGGAACACAGATCGTTCTGACTCACAAGGATCTTGCAGAGAGAGCAAGAAAGAGCGCACCTAATGCAAGACTCATAACAATAAGCAACTTTATGGCAGCACCTGAGTTTGACCAGCTGGCAAAGGAACTTAAAGCATGACTTCTTGAATGATATTGCAGAAACCCGCACCAGCTGCGGGTTTCGTGAGAACATGATACGAGAGGCAAACAAGCCCTGCGACGCAGTCGCATTAGGATGGCTTGTTTGCGGCATTTTTGAATCTTTGATTCAAAAATGCATAAGTTTATAGAGGAACTAGATTTGGAACTTACACCGCGCATAAAACAAATACTCATATATTTGCTAAACGCAGAGCAGCCGGCGACTGACAGTGAAGTCGCTGACGCTCTGGGTGTAAGTAAGCGCACTATATTAAGGGAAGCAGATTATATAGCCGGGATACTAAAGAGCTATGATCTGAAGCTTGTAAGAAAAAAAGGCGAGGGAAGCCAGATCGAAGGCGATACCGGCAGAAAGCAGGAGCTTCTTAAGGCTCTTAAGGAGAAAAAAGATCAGGTCATTTCTGATAAGGCAAAGAGAAGAAATCTTCTGACCTTAGAGCTTCTAAGAAACAGAGAGCCGCAAAAGCTCTTTTACTACAGCGACATGTTCGGAGTCAGTGAAGCAACCATCAGCACTGACCTTGAGGCAATAAACGACTGGATCTCGGAGTGCCACCTGGAGATTATAAGAAAACCCGGCTACGGGATCTGTCTTTCAGGAAGTGAAAAGAGCTACCGGACCGCAATGCAGCGATTTGTGACAGAGAACATGAAGAGCCGCAGGGAATCGGAGCCGGATGAGAACATATATCTTCTTATGAAAGAAGAGATATTATCGGATGTAGAAAAAGTGCTTGAGAATATCGATGAGCCCTACCTTCATCTTCTTACCAATGACGCGTATGTTGGACTTTTGGTTCATCTGGCGGTCGCGGTTGAGAGGATCGGAAAGGGAGAGATAGTTTCGGAAAGTACTTATGACGCAAGGTTTGACAATGGCTATGACATTGCCAAGAACATTGCGGAGGCCTTGGAAAAAGAATTTGATATCTCGATTCCCCAGTCCGAGGTCAATAATATACTCCTTCATATAAAAGGAGCAAAGCTGAATTACAGCAGCGACACTATGAGCGAGAGCGGTTTTCAGACCGATGAGCTCATGGGGATAATAGATGCGATGATTGATGTGCTCGATCCTGACCTGGCCAGGGAGCTGAGGTACGAGGATGACTTTATAAGAGGGCTGATCGTCCACTTAAAGCCGGCACTTTATCGCATAAAGAATGACATGACGATAAGCAATCCTCTCCTTGCTGAGATAAAGCAGGAATACCCGGAAGTTTACGCAGACTGTCAGAAGGCAGCAGAGGTGGTGACTGAGAAAACGGGTCTTGTGCTCAACGAAGCGGAGATTGGATATCTGGCAATGCATTTTGGGGCTGCCAGGGAAAAGATTGAGAGCCGAAAGCGCAGGAAGCGCACGGTGACGATCGGAGTTATCTGTGCCAGCGGATTTGGAGTGGCACAGCTTATGATGGCGAAACTCAAGAGTGAGTTTGCAGACTGGGATATAGTTTTTAAGGCATATGGCATTGATGAGATCACACAGCTTGCCATATCAAGAACAGACTTTTTTATATCAAGCGTCAGAGTTGACGACCTTGCAGTAGATTATCTGATGGTCAATCCACTGATCACTCAGAAGGATGTACTGCAGATCAGCGTAAAGATAGATGAATATGCATCTATGCCTGCGAGGCAGGAAAACAATGATTTCACAAGACAGCTTGATGAGATCAACGACATAATTTGTCGGGTTAAGGGTGTCATGCGAAGATATCACCATATGGAGATACCTTTGAGCATAACTTTAAGATCGCTCATAGAACTTTTGGCCGCCGAGACTACAGATGGCCCCAGGGCAGCGGCAGTTTTAGCTGCTGATATAATCGCAAGGGAGCAGGTGATGAGTCAGCTGTTTCCGGAGATAGGGATAGCACTTTTTCATTGCAGGAGCAAAGCGGTAAAGGACTGCACTATTCTTACCGCGTCTGCATGTGACGCGAAAGAGTTTTTGGATGAGAGCCTGAAAGGCATAAAAGCGGCCCTGTTTATGACAATGCCTGTTGATGAGAACAGGCAGCAGAACGCAGAGATGCTCGGAAGAGTGTCCAGTGCGATTATTGAGGATGAAAGATTTCTTGACGCAATCAGATGCGGCAACGAGGAAGAGATACAAAAGAAATTGCAGAAGATCCTTAAGGGGTATTTTGCGGAGCAGCTTAACAATCTGTAATACAAGGAGGAAAAAATGATTCTGGAGAAGAGAAATATTTTTTTAAACATGAAGCCCGGAAATAAAGAAGACATCATCAGGATGATAGGCGATATCTTCACAAATCAGGGATGTACAAATGAGTATTATACTCAGGCAATGCTGGACAAGGAGAAGGTGTTCAACACATATCTTGGAAATGGAGTAGCACTTCCTCATGGTATTGAGGAGGCTAAGAAACATATATTGAAGACAGGGATCGTCCTTATCACTGTTCCTGAGGGGCAGGACTGGGGAGCAGCAGAAAAGGCAAGGATTATTGTGGGCATAGCCGGCAAAGGGAATGAGCACCTTGACATAATCGGCAAGCTCGCCTGCGAGTTCTGCGACGCCGAGGGCGTTGAGAAGTTCCTTAAAATGAATGAAGATGAGATAGTTGCGTTTTTTGAAAACTGAAACAGATCAGGAGGATATAAAAATGAAGACAAGAGCAGTAAGAATGTACGGAGAAATGGATCTCAGACTTGAAGAGTTTGAGCTTCCTCAGATAAAAGATGATGAAATACTTGTTAAGGTTATAAGCGACAGCATCTGCATGTCCACATACAAGCTAGCAAAGCAGGGCAAGAAGCACAAGAGGGCACCTCAGGATATCGATGTTAATCCTATCATCACAGGACATGAGTGTTCAGGTGTTATCGTAGAAGTTGGTGAGAAATGGAAAGACAAGTACAAGGTTGGCGATAAGTGGGCACTTCAGCCGGCTCTCAACTATCAGGGCAAGCTTGATTCTCCCGGATATTCCTATCGTTTTTGCGGCGGAGATGCAACCTACTGCATCATGCCTCACGAGGTAATGGAGCTCGATGCTCTCCTTCCTTATGACGGAGAGAGCTTCTATCAGGCATCACTGGGTGAGCCTATGAGCTGCGTAATAGGCGGATACCATGCCAACTATCACACCAACAAACAGAATTATAATCACACCATGGGAACAAAAGAGGGCGGAAACATCCTCATCATGGGTGGCTGCGGACCAATGGGTCTTGGCGCTGTAAGCTATGGCCTTCGCTTCGAGAATAAGCCTAAGAGAATAGTAGTTACAGATCTTGATGACAAGAAGCTTGAGAGAGCAGCTAATGTGATCAGACCGGAATTTGCGAAAGAGAAGGGTGTAGAGCTCATATATTTCAATGTATCAGGCGATGATGCAGAAGAAAAACTCATGGAGATCACTGAAGGACATGGATATGATGATGTATTTGTTTATGTTCCTGTCCGCTCTGTTGCTGAGATGGGTGACAGACTCCTTGCTTTTGACGGCTGCATGAACTTCTTTGCAGGCCCTACAGATAATCAGTTCAAGGCTGACATAAATCTTTACAATGCACATTACACAAGCACACATATTCTTGGAACCACAGGCGGCAACAACGATGACCTCTTAGAGGCTCTCCAGCTTGCTGCAAAGGGTGAGATCAATCCCTCGGTTATGGTAACACATGTGGGAGGACTTGACTCTGTTGCTGAGACAACCTGCAACCTTCCCAATATACCAGGCGGCAAGAAGCTGTGCTATACACAGATAAATATGCCTCTTACAGCTATAGATGATTTCGAAAAGCTCGGGGAGAGCGATCCTCTCTTTAAGAAGCTTGATGAGTGCTGCAAGGCACATCAGGGTCTTTGGAATCCGGAGGCAGAGAAGATACTGTTTGAACATTTTGGTGTAGAAATCTAACTATGAAAGAGTTTCAGTATACAATTACCGATCCCGAAGGAATTCATGCACTGCCCGCAGGGGATATGGTGAAGCTCGCAAAGAGCTTTGCCTGCAGCGTGATCGCGACGGGGAATGGTCAGGCCACGGACTGTAAGAAACTATTCGGGCTTATGAGCCTTGGTGTCAAAAGGGGACAGACCCTTACGATCACCTGCGATGGTCCTGACGAAACGACAGCTATAACTGCATTTGAGAGATACCTTTCGGATAATCTTTAAAATGCGTTCATAGTACCTCTTGGCTGCCGAATAAAAACGGCAGCTAAATATCCTTTTTTCCTCTTATATTAAACCACCTTGGTCAGTTTACCCTCTTATAAACTCTGACCAGGGTGGTTTAATGCTTGAAAAACGTGCTATATTAAATGTATGTCAGGATTTGATATAAAAGAAGAGTTAAAAAAGCTTCCGAATAAACCGGGAGTATATATTATGCACGATGAAAATGACACCATCATGTATGTGGGGAAAGCCATCAATCTTCATAACAGGGTGAGGTCTTATTTTCGTTCAAACATAGGAAGGGGTCCGCAGATAGATCAGATGGTCCGCCAGATCGCGAGATTTGAATATATAGTGACCGATTCAGAACTTGAGGCCCTTGTACTTGAAAATAATCTGATCAAGGAGCACAGCCCCAGATATAACACACTGTTAAAGGATGACAAGACCTATCCGTATATCAAGGTAACTGTATCTGAGGAGTATCCGAGGATTCTTTTCTCAAGACTTATGAAAAAAGACAAGTCGAGATATTTCGGTCCGTTTACAAGTGCCGCGGCAGTCAAGGATACAATAGAGCTTATCAACAAGCTTTACGGACTTCGTACATGCAACAGGGTTCTTCCAAGGGATATAGGACTTGAGAGACCGTGCCTCAACTATCATATGAAGCAGTGCTGCGGTCCGTGTACCGGCGATATCACGAAAGAGGAATACAGGGAGAGAATCGACAAAGCCCTTGATTTTCTGGGAGGAAACTACGCGGTAATAATAAATGATCTGCAGAATAAGATGGAGCGCGCCTCCGAGGAGATGGATTTTGAAAATGCCGCAAAATACAGAGACCTTATAGAATCGGTCAGGGTCGTGGCTCAGAAGCAGAAGATGACAGACTCGTCAATGGAGGACAGAGACCTTATAGCGATAGCCTGTGATGATAAGGACGCGGTTGTCCAGGTGTTCTTTGTAAGGGACGGAAGGCTTATCGGAAGAGAGCACTTTTATATGACACACGTATCAGAGAACCCTTCTGCCGAGATACTGCTCAACTTTGTAAAGCAGTTCTATGCCGGGACACCGTTTATTCCCCGCGAGATTTTTTTGCCTGAAGCGATCGAGGATATGGAGATAATTGAAGAGTGGCTCTCAAACAGAAAGGGCAGCAGGGTGTACATAACCGTTCCTGAAAGGGGGCAGAAGGAAAAGCTCATGGAGCTCGCTGCCAAGAATGCCGAGCTTATCCTCTCAAAGGACAAGGAGAGGATAAAGAGGGAAGAGGGCAGGACAATAGGAGCCGTCAAAGAGATAGAAAAGCTGCTTGGGATAAAGGGACTAAACCGCATGGAAGCCTATGATATCTCCAATATAAGCGGATTTGCCAACGTCGGATCGATGGTAGTTTATGAGAAGGGAAAACCCAAAAAGAGCGATTACAGGAAGTTCCGCATTAAGACCGTCGCTGGTCCTGATGACTATGCGTGCATGCACGAGGTTCTTACCAGAAGACTCCTCCACGGAATAGAGGAAAAACATGACCTTGAAGTGAGAGATATTGACGCAAGGTTCGGAAGCTTTACGAGATTTCCTGATCTTATCCTTATGGACGGAGGAAGGGGCCAGGTCAATATATGCCTCAAGGTACTTGAAGAGCTGGGCATAAACATACCGGTATGCGGAATGGTCAAGGATGACAACCACAGAACAAGAGGGCTTTATTTTAACAACGTAGAACTCCCCATCGATACAAGGTCAGAAGGGTTCAAACTGATCACCAGGATACAGGACGAGGCGCATCGATTTGCCATAGAGTATCACAGGTCACTAAGGAGTAAAGCCCAGGTTAAGAGTTCCCTTGATGATATACCGGGAATCGGACCTGCAAGGCGCAAAGCCCTCATGAAGAACTTTAAGTCAATAGAGGATATCAGGGAGGCTTCGGTTGAGGATCTTAGCCGGGTTCCGGATATTCCAAAGGCAGTTGCGCAGGAAATCTACGCATTTTTTCACAATACGATTTCATGATCAAAAATTAAGTATGCTATAGAATATAAGCTTAGACTATGCTATCATGTAGCATGAATGAGCAGAAACTAACAGCAATGGAGGAATCACTGATGTCCAGTGTGAGTTTAAAGACAATCATTGAGAGAATGAAGCTGGAGAATCTCACTCCTGAGATCGATATCAAGAAGATCAGGATAAGCCAGCCCGATATCAACAGACCGGCTCTTCAGCTTGCGGGATACTTCGAGCATTTTGAGGCTACAAGGCTTCAGGTAATTGGCTTTGTAGAGTATACATATATGGAAGCTTTTCCCAAGAACAAGAAGGAGCAGATGTACAGGGAGTTCCTCTCTTTTGACATCCCCGGAGTTGTTTTTTGCAGAGAACTGGTACCGGATCCTCTTTTTATACAGATTGCCGTTGAGGAGAGAGTTCCTGTTCTTATAACCAAGAAGTCTACTTCGGCTTTTATGGCAGAGATAATCAGATGGCTCAATGTCAAACTGGCGCCATGTATCTCTATTCACGGCGTACTCGTAGATGTCTACGGTGTCGGTGTTCTCATAACGGGTGAGAGCGGTATAGGTAAATCGGAGACTGCGATAGAGCTGATTAAGAGAGGTCATCGTCTTGTATCTGACGACGTTGTGGAGATAAGGCGTGTCAGCGAGGAGACGCTGATCGGTTCTGCGCCGGATATAACCAAGCACTTCATTGAGATGAGGGGCGTTGGCATCATCGACGTCAAGACTCTTTACGGTGTATCAAGCGTAAGGGAGACACAGAATATTGATCTTGTCATCAAGCTTGAGGACTGGGATAAGGATAAGGAGTATGACAGGCTCGGACTTGAGGAGGAATATACAGAGTACCTCGGCAATAAGGTTGTCTGCCACAGGATACCGATCCGCCCGGGACGAAACCTTGCAGTAATCTGCGAGTCGGCAGCAGTAAACCACAGACAGAAGGCAATGGGCTACAATGCAGCTCAGGAGCTTTACAACAGAGTCCAGAATTCCCTCGCGAGAAGAAGGAATGAGGACGACGATGACGATGAGTGATAATGTGATTGATATACCATATCAAAAATAAAAAGGAGATATGAAATGGCAAGATACGTTTTTGGTGCAGATGTAGGTGGAACAACAGTTAAGATCGGTCTTCTGACTGAGACCGGTGAGAAGGTTGACTTCTGGGAGATTCCAACAAGGACCGAGGACCACGGCTCGAATATCATTCCGGATATCGCAGCATCGATCAGAGAAAAGATGAAAGAGAAGAATATTGAGGATACCCAGGTAGTGGGTGCCGGAATAGGCGTTCCGGGAGCTGTTAATATAGATGGACTGTGCTATCAGGCAGTTAATCTTGGCTGGGAGAAGGTAAATGTTGTCAATGAGCTTCACTCTGCTCTCAAACTTCCTGTCAAGGCAGGCAATGACGCCAATGTAGCTGCTCTGGGCGAAGCGTGGAAAGGCGGCGGACAGGGATATCCCAATATGCTCCTTGTAACTCTTGGAACAGGAGTTGGCGGCGGAATAATCATTGAGGGCAAGATCCTCACCGGAGCAAAGGGATCAGGCGGAGAGATCGGACACGTTCATCTTGTGGATGATGAGCCCGAGACCTGCGGCTGCGGCAAGCACGGGTGCTTTGAGATGTACGGAAGCGCAACGGGAGCAGTCAGGATCGCAAAAAGAGTTTTGGCAGCAAGCACTGAGGACAGTGTTCTTCGCGGCAAGGACTTTGAATGCAGGGACATTTTTGATGCGGCAAAGGCCGGTGACAAGCTGGCAGTAGAGGCAGCCAATCAGTATGGATACTATCTCGGCAAGGGAATCGCAGCAGTTGCTTCAGTCATCAATCCTGAGATAATCGTTCTTGGAGGCGGTGTATCAAAGGCCGGAGAAATGCTCTTTGATCTTCTTATGCCGAGCTTTAAGAAGTATGTATTCCCGGGATGCGCTGATGCCAAGTTTGCTCTTGCCAAGCTTGGAAATGATGCAGGCGTTTACGGCGCTGCCAAGATGCTTCTGTATTGATGAGGGAAGGAAAAAGCTTGAACAGTGAATCTTTAGATTATCTGAGACAGATCGTCACGGATGAGAATATAAGAGTAGATGAACCTATGAGCAGGCACACCACTTTCAGGACTGGTGGGCCTGCAAGCTTGTTTATGAGAGTATCTGACACCTTGCAGCTTATGAAGATAAAGAGTTTCCTTGATAAGGCAGGTGAACAGTACTTTATTATAGGAAACGGAAGCAATATTCTGGTGTCGGACAAGGGGTATGACGGAGTGGTCATATCACTTGAAATGCTCAGGAAAGTTGAGCTGAGAAAAGAGAAAACCGTTTATGCGCAGGCGGGAGCCCTCAACAGCGCAATCGCCTCTTTTGCCAGAGACAATTCGCTCACAGGATTTGAGTTTGCTGCGGGCATTCCCGGAACCATAGGCGGCGCGATGATAATGAATGCCGGAGCCTATGGCGGCGAGATGAAGATGATCACAAGACAGGTGGAGGTGATCGGACCTGACGGAGAGGAGATAGTCCTTGATAATGACGCCATGGAGTTTGGCTACAGGACGAGCGCAATAAAGGGCAGGAACTATATTGTTCTGTCAGCACTTCTTTCTCTGGAAAAGGGAGATGTTTCGTTAATTTCGGAAAAGATGACGGAGCTTGCCAAAAAGCGAAAAGAGAAACAGCCCTTAGAGTATCCGAGTGCCGGATCAACATTTAAAAGACCGGAGGGATATTTTGCCGGTAAGCTCATTGAGGATTCAGGGCTGAAGGGATTTTCGGTCGGCGGGGCACAGGTGTCAGAGAAACACTGCGGCTTTGTTGTGAATAAGGGCGGCGCAACCTCGTCAGATATATACGAGCTTATACAGAAGGTACAGACAAGAGTAAATGATAACTTCGGAGTTGTTTTGGAGCCGGAAGTTATCATGATAGGAGAGTTTTAAATGAGATTTGTAATAGTCACCGGCATGAGCGGAGGCGGCAAGGCAACGGCAATTCATATGCTGGAAGATGCCGGTTATTACTGCGTTGATAATCTGCCGGTTTCTCTTATCGGTAAGTTTACCGAACTGATAACCATGCCTGACAGCGAGATCAATAAGGTGGTGCTTGGAATTGACTCAAGAGCTGGGCAGAGCTTTGAGACTGTGGTCGGGATAATTGATTCACTCAAGGAAAAAGGGATCCCTGTTGAAGTTCTTTTCATGGATACCAGCGACCAGGTACTGATAAAGAGGTACAAGGAATCAAGGCGGATACATCCCATGAATGAACCCGGCGATATGCTTGAGACCGGAATAGCCAGGGAGCGGGAAGTCCTTAAAGAGATCAAGTCCAAGGCTGACTACATAATTGATACGTCCTCGCTCCTTACGAGAGAACTCAAGGAGGAGCTTGACAGGATCTTCGTGAAAAATGAGGGATATAACTCCCTCATGGTCAGCATTGTGTCCTTTGGATTTAAATACGGGATACCGTCAGATGCAGATCTGGTATTTGATGTGCGGTTCCTTCCAAACCCATATTATATAGAAGATTTAAAGCGTAAAACCGGCAATGACAAAGAGGTGCAGGATTATGTAAAGAGTTTTCCGGCGTGCGCGGAATTTGTCGACAAACTTGAGGATATGCTCAATTTCCTTATACCCGGTTACGTTCAGGAAGGCAAGTATCAGCTCGTGGTCGCGATCGGATGCACAGGCGGTCAGCACAGAAGCGTCACGATTGCCAACGAGATCTATGAGAGGCTTAAAAACTCCGGCGGAAACTATGGACTTAAGCTGGCTCATAAAGACATTAAAAACGCAAGGTGAGATATGTCTTTTTCATCGGAAGTAAAAGAGGAACTTTCTAAACATATTGGTCAGTCAAGGCACTGTCAGCTCGCGGAGCTGTCTGCGATAGTAATAAGCACCGGATGCGTGAGCACTGATGAGAACGGCTCAAAGACACTGTATCTGCGCTCTGACAACGCTCTGGCTCTTAGAAAGTTCTTTACATTATTAAAAAAAGCATTTAATATAGTTACTAGCATTCTGAAGGATGAAGATGATCTGCGGCTTGGAAGTCGCATTTACAGGCCGGTCTTAAATGATGACAGGCAGATAGAATCTGTTCTTGGCGCACTCAGGCTCCTTGGCGATGATAAGAGCGTAAGGGGATTTGACAGTGGTATCAATCCCATGGTACTTCGAAATTCATGTTGCAAGAGAGCTTTTCTTCGGGATTTTTTTCTGTGCACAGGGTCAATAAGCGATCCAAACAAGGGCTATCATATGGAATTCGTGTGTGACCATGAGGGGCAGGCACTTCAGCTTATGGATCTGACCAGAGGTTTTGACATTGAGTCAAAGATAATCCGGAGAAAAAGGTATTACGTTCTCTATATCAAAGAGGGCGCAGGGATTGTTGACATGCTCAATATCATGGAAGCTCCCGTAAGCCTCATGAATCTTGAGAACCTTCGTATTGTCAGGGAGATGAGAAACTCTATCAACAGGAAGGTTAATTGTGAGGTTGCCAATATTACCAAGACAGTTAATGCGGCGACCAAACAGATTGGCGATATAACATATATTCGTGACAACTACGGCTTTGAAAGACTCCAGGAGAATCTTCGCGAGATGGCACAGGTGCGGCTTGAACACCCTGATCTTACGCTTGTGGAGCTTGGTAAGATACTCGATCCGCCCGTTGGAAAGTCGGGTGTCAATCACAGACTGCGAAAGCTGAGTGAGCTCGCGGATAAACTGCGTGGATAGTAAGAGCCTGAGTATACTTGATTATTCGGGCGAAATTGTTTTTACAGGAGGATATTATGGTAACAAGATCTATCGAAATCAAACTGCCAAGAGGACTGGAAGCAAGACCTGTTGCTGAGCTTGTTCAGCTTGCAAGCAAGTACGAGAGCACAGTTCATATTGAGGCACAGTCCAAGAAGGTTAATGCCAAGAGCATCATGGGAATGATGACTTTGAATCTCACATCGGGAGAAGCTGTGACTGTAATTGCAGACGGAAGTGATGAAGAATCAGCAGTTGCCGATATGGAGAAATTCCTCCAGGGACAGGCACAATAAAAAAGAGTCACATGTTAATGCGACTCTAAAAGCTCTAAAAAAGGGAGGATGCCAGGTAAGCTTCCTTACCTGGCATATTATGAAAAAGTTTTTTGTTTGGTATTGTCTTAACTCATCTGACAATATTATATTAACAAGTCTATATGTCTAAAAGATGATTTGAAGTAACCATTCTTTTAACTATTTGTAAACAAATTGTAAACGGGCTCAAAGTGAATATACAAATGCAGCAAACACCAGGCGCAGCAAGGACTTGCGGCCGGTGTTTTTCTTTTTATTGAAGCAAATAAATCATGGTGATAAACTTTTGTATATGATATTTTGAGGGATTTTTGGAGAGCCTTTTAAAAAGGATCCGGGATATCATCTTTAACCCTTACAACTCTTTTGTAGAAGGAACCGGAATGCTTAAAAAGATAATCTTTCTAATTAATGACAGGTCTTTAAATAACGCTGATGTGAATAAGGCTGTATACGAGACTAAAAGATATGTTGAAGAGTGCGGCTATGCGTCGGAGCTTATCGCATTTGATGCAAAGAGTGTTTCTTTTGCCGCGAATGAAGGGGCAGGCAACAGGGACAGCAGTCAGATACTCTTTGCTACAGACAGCGGAAGGGTGTGCGAGATGCTAAGCCGTGAGGGTTGTTACGTCCTCGGCATAAGGCACGCTCTCAATCAGGAAGAGGAGTTTTTGTCGGCAAAATATATATTCAGCGAGATAGAAGAGGTCGATATAGACTCTTTTGTAAAGGTATATCAGCGATATTCCGGGGAACCGTGGGAGATATTAAGGACTGACAGGCTTATTGTGAGGGAATCCACAATTGAGGATGTGGATGAGTTTTACCGGATCTACAAAGACCCTGAGATGACGAGATATATGGAAGGCCTCTTTGATGATCCCGAAGATGAGAAGAGATACCAGAGGGACTATATCAAAAAAGTATACGGTCTTATGGGATTTGGAATATGGACGCTTGTAAGAAAGAGCGATGGTAAGATCATTGGCAGGGCCGGTTTTTCTGTGAGGAATGGTTTTGACGAGGTAGAGCTGGGGTTCCTGATAGGAAAGGACTACCAGAGACAGGGATATGCCCTGGAGGCATGCGGGGCGATTCTTGACTACGGAAAAAATGTTCTCAGGTTCGATAAGGTCCAGACACTTGTTAAGGCGGAGAATACCGTATCGATCCATCTGTGCGAAAAACTGGGATTTGTAAGAGTCGAAGAGGTTGACGTGGATGAGAACATCTACGGAAGCTGTTATAAAGAGGGACAGAAGGCATCCCCGAGTAAAGACAGGCGCGGTAAGTATGTCCGCATGATAAAAATTGACTGAACGCAAATTTTTATGGCAATTTTCACAATTTTCCTGTAAGATATAGTATAGATAAGTGTTTTCAGCAGGATGACGCTTATTTACATATCTTTAGAGAATATCGGAGGGAAAATGAATTCTATAGAAATATTCAGTCTGATAGCAGGACTTGTAGGCGGTCTCGCAATGTTCCTATATGGAATGAATGTCATGAGCGGAGGTCTTACCAAGGCAGCAGGAGGCAAGCTTGAGAGTGTCCTTGCCAAAGTGACGGGCAAACCCATCATAGCCTATTTATTCGGGGTGGGTGTAACAGCACTCGTCCAGTCTTCATCGGCATCTACTGTTATGGTGGTAGGTCTTGTTAATTCAGGCATTATGACGCTCAAGCAGGCCGTCAATGTAATACTCGGAGCCAATCTCGGTACAACATTCACAGCGTGGCTTCTTTCACTTAATGCGATCAGCAGCAGCAATTTCTTTATAAATCTGCTTAAGCCAAAGTCGTTTACGCCATTTCTGGCGCTTATAGGCATTGGCCTCTACATGTTTTCCAAGAATGACAAAAAGAAAAACATAGGAACTATACTCCTTGGCTTCTCGGTGCTCATGTTTGGTATGAGCACTATGTCGGATGCGGTTTCACCTCTTAAGGATGTGGAGAGCTTCAAGGCAGTCCTTACAACTTTCAGTAATCCTCTGATCGGATTTTTGGTAGGTATACTCTTTACAATGACAATACAGAGCTCAGCCGGAACCATCGGTGTACTGCAGGCTCTTTCACTTACAGTCGGTGTCAGGTACAACGTTGCTATCCCGGTAGTCGTAGGTGCTGAGGTTGGTACATGTATAACCGCTATCCTCTCATCCTTTGGAGCTAACAAGAACGGTAAGAGAACCGCTCTTATGCATTTGTACTTCAACGTTATCAAGGCAGTAACTTTTATGATCCTCTTCTATACCATAAATGCGATCGTACATTTTTCTTTTATGGAAAAGGATATAGGAATGGTTGGAATAGCGAGTATCCACACGCTTATCAATCTGGTTGCCACACCTCTCATGCTCCCGTTCTCAGGACTGCTTGTCAGTCTTGCGCTCAAGACAATCCCAATCGACGAGAAGGAAAAGAAGGAGCAGGAGGAGCAGGAAGGCATCCGCATACTGGATCCGAGATTCCTTTCAAACCCGTCCTTTGCTCTTGAACAGGCAAGGACTGCGGCTATTGCAATGGCTAATATGTCAAAAGAAGCGCTGGATAAAGCCATCAGTCTTCTTACCGAATACAATGACGAGTTTGCGGCCGATGTAGACTACCTTGAGAGAAAGGTTGACAACTATGAGGACCAGCTCGGAACATACCTCATGCAGATCAATGCGCATCACCTCGGTGTCAAGGACAGCCACACACTGTCAGTCCTTTTGCACTGTATAACCGACTACGAGAGAATAAGTGACCATGCTCTTAATATCATGCAGAAAGCCAGGGGCATGAGTGAGGGCAAGAGAGAGTTCTCGGCAAAGGCCAAGTCTGAGATGGACATTTTTGCACAGGCTGTGCAGGAGATCGTAAATCTTTCGATAAAGTCGCTTGAGACTCAGGATGTGACACTGGCCAAGATGATTGAACCACTTGAGGAGGCCATTGACGATATCCACATGGAGGTTAAGCGCCGCCATGTAAGGAGGCTTAGAAAAGGTAAATGTACAATAGAGCAGGGATTTGACCTTTCTGACATCGGCACGGACTTTGAGCGAATCGCCGACCACTGCAGCAATATCGCTGTAGGTATCATAGAGGTTGATGAGGACTCCTATGATGCCCACGGCTATATCGAGCACCTCAAGGCAGACAAGGGTGCAGAGTTCGAGAAGTCCGTTGAATTCTACCAGAACAAGTACATGCTCCCGGCTGTAAAATATTAGTGATAAAGGGTCTAAAGTCATAATGCGAGCATGCTTGCATGCAGAGCATTATGACCTTAATAAGGAAAAATTCAAGATGAAGTTTAAATATATAGAAAAGAAGGAGCCCGGAAGGTTCATAAACAGATATGACGTCCACTATGAGATGGAGGACGGTCAGGAAAAAATCTATGAGATGATCAGCAGAAATCCTGATATTAAGGATGAAAAGGATCTTCTGAATACAAAAGAAGATGCGGTTTCCCTGATAATGCATGATGAGAGCGGGGAGAAGATTCTTTTGAACAGGGAGTTCAGGATGGCAATCGGAAGATGGGTATATAATTTCCCGGCCGGTCTTATAGATGAGGGCGAGACCCCACAGATGGCGGCAAAGCGTGAACTTAAGGAAGAAACAGGGCTGGATCTTCTGAGGATAGATAAGTGGTGGGGCACCTGCTACAGTGCCATTGGCTTTTCCAATGAGAGGAATGCGTGCTGTGTCGGTATCGCCGGAGGTAATTTTTCAAAGAGCACCTCAGTGCAGGAGGAGATCACTCCGGCCTGGTTTACAAAAGAGGAAGTCAGAACTCTTTTAGAAACAGAGCCATTTGCAGTCAGAACGCAGACGTACTGCTACATGTGGGCAAATAATTAGTTTAAGGAAATGGGTATAAATTGAAATCAGTAACAAAGAACAGCAACAGTGGTGTATATCGCGACAAGTCCAGCGGTGAGGAGCTCAAAAGAGGTATCGCGGGACTCAATATATGTGAGGAGTGCGGAGGGTTCTGTACTACAAACGTACCTCTGATCGAGGGTCTGCCTGTTCATGCCCAGGTGAGCCTCATGGAGTATTCGATACATGAGACACTCAAGAAGAACAGCTATCTTTTCAGAGAGGGAGAGGCGGTTGACTCCATTTGCATTATAAGGAAGGGAAGAGTAAAGCTATGCAGATATGACTCCCTTGGAAGGGAACAGATAATTACCATTCTCTCTGAGCATGACATTATATGGGAGGGTATGTTCCTGGATGGGAGCATTTATCCGTATTCCGCGGTCTGCCTGACCAATGCGTCGATCTGCAGGATCCACAGGGATGACTTCACAAAAATTGTGAACGATCCGGCAGCGGCAATGAACACGATAATCCTTCTTAGCAAGAAACTACATGATGCAAATGAGAGGAATATGCTCCTCTCAACCAAGGATCCGATGGCGAGACTTGCAGGATTTCTGATGTACAGGGTAGACAGGAGTATTGATGAGGACGTTGTGTTAAAGCTCGATGACATAGCTGCGAGTGTGAACCTGAGGACTGAGACGGTCTCGCGCAAGCTCCGTGAGCTTGAGAAGATGAACTACATTGAGAGACTGGGGCATGCCAGGATCCGTGTTCTTGACAGAGACGCACTGCGGGACATATATGTTTCGCAATAAAATTGGATGAAAGCCTATGACATATTTCACATGTTTTTTTCTGGATAATGAAAAAGATATCATCGTAAGCCTGTACAAAGATTTGGACAGGCTTATGTTCGTTTTGACGACGCCCAACCACTCAAGCGGCAATCTGATACGCAATCTTGCAAAGATATGTGAGCTGCCTCTTTCAAAAGATGACGAAGATATGCTTGTCATAAAGGGAGAGGTTCCGTGCTTTGTGGATGCTGACAATCAGGAAGTCTATATTTTCAGAATGGGAACTACCGAAGTTGCAGATATCTACCCCGATGGCAGAGTGGAGGTCAAGGCCAGCATTCCTGCCATAGCCAAGACACTTATGAGTCAGACCAAAGACTCTGCTCTTGAAATCGGGGATACGATATTTAAGACCAGGATTCGCAGAGAACTCAAGTTTAATGCAGACTTCCACACGCATATGAACGGGAATCTGCCGGGGGACATTCTGATAGCACTCGGGATCTGCCATCAGATAAGATATCCGCTCTACTATGTCAAGAAGCTTGATCTTAAACTGACGGATGCTCAGTGGGAGAGGGTTTATGCCCAGAGAGAAAAGGTGGCCAGGCAGTTTGTGTCGTCCGGACTTTTGGGTAAGTACCTCGATAGAAGGATTGATGACAACACGTTTATTAATTTCGCTGATCTGATCCTGGAAAACCTTGATAACGCAGAGAGAAATATTGTAAGAATAAGGGGATCTCTTGCGATAATAAAAGACGGGCAGGCAGTCTTTACCAATCTGGAGAAAGTGTATCTCTACAGATATGTATTTGCGAAGGGCAAGGAGAGCGAGCAGAAGATAGTCCTTCACTCTATCGATCAGATACCTGATGAGGATGTAAAAAAGACTCTTAAACAGATGCTAAGGGATCGGGAAAACCCTGATTACTGCCGCAATACCATATTCCAGGATAAGCTTTTGTGGATCGCGAGAAATTACAGGCGGCAGGGAGTTTACTACGCGGAGATAAGCGACACTACCCTGGTAAAAAAATATGAGTCGATTGAGATGCTCAGACAGGTCCATGAAGTTATGCCGCGGATTTATCGGGAAACGGGAGTGATGATAAGGTTCCTGGCCGCTATCAGAAGGATACCGCTCACAATTGTCAAGGATGCGGTCACTCCGGAGAACTATCTGGAGCAGAATCTGGAGGTACTGCGGGCAACTGCTCTTGACCCTTATGTTGCGGGATGCGACTTCGTGGGGGAAGAGATCAACGACATCATTACTTTAAAGCCTGCATTTAAGGAGATCGTGAAAATCGCGGCTTCTGACCCTGATTTTGTCATAAGGGTGCACGCCGGTGAGAATGACAGCCAAAAGGACAATATCGCACACAGCATTACATGCGTCAGAGAAAGCCTCTCACCGGGGCAGCAAATGCCGAGGATGAGGCTTGGACACGGACTTTATACCTACAGCCCGAGATCTCGCAAGGGCAGGGAAGTCCTTAAACAGCTCAAGGAGAACAAGGTTGTGCTTGAGTTCCAGATTACCAGTAACGTCAGACTAAACAACCTCAACTCACTCAAGGACCATCCACTCAAGCACTATCTGCGCCAGGGCATATGGTGTGTCCAGGGCACGGACGGCGCTGCGCTGTACGGCACTTCATCAATAGACGAGGAGCTGTCACTTAAGACCATGCTTGGCCTTACAGATAAGGAGCTTGAGCTCATGAAGAGCGCTGAGTGCGCTATAATCAAGGACAGCCGGAGAGCTTACTCGGAAAAGAAAATGTCTTTTGCCAAACTCCTTGCGGGCCGCGACTTGGAGGAAGTGCTCCTTGAAAAGATGCAGAAGGTTAAGATAAGAAGTACTGCAGGAGGTGGTGACCTGCTTGATGCAAATAAAGAGCTCGGGGATATGATAAGTGAGATAACCTGGGACAGGCTTCCGGTTGTGCTGATTGGAGGAAGTTTTAACACGGAGAGCAGGGGGACGCGAATCACCGAGCAGGGAAAAGAGCAGATGGATGCCCTGCTGAAAGCGCTTAGCCCCGACGAAGTGTGCTTTGTTATAGGACATAAGATAGGGGGCTATGAGAAGTACCTTCTTGATAACAACAAAAAGGGATTCAGGGTATACGCTATTGTTCCGGCAGTGATAACAGAAGCGGAGAAGAAGAGATTAAGATCCTATGATCTTCTTATAAGAGTGTCCACAGAGTCACAGGGGATGGGCATCTATAAGAGCTTCAATTATGAGATCTTTGAGAGAAGGCCCTCGGTTGTTGTGGCGCTTGATGGCAACAGCGCCGCTGCGAATATCATACAGGAGGCCAAAAACGGTAAGGGCAAATCGGATATCTATGTCTGGGGTCACTCCAAGACTCTCAGGCAGAAGGCGGACTCCCTTCAGGGATATGTAAGGATATTTGATGAGGAGAACCCTCTTGGCAGGCTGATCTCAGATAGGAGATAATGGAAGCTAAGTTTATGGCATAGAAAAGGAGCTGCGCTAAGATGAATTAATCATCTGAAGCGACAGCTCCGTTTTTGACATCATATTACAGATTCCTGCTTTCCTTAGAAAAACAGCGCTTTAGCCCGTAAGAAATTATAGATTATTGAATTTCCTCAGAAATTCAATAATCGTAGTGGACCAGGTCCTCGCAAAGCGAGGAGCGTGTCCTGCCAAAGGCAGGATTCTTGAACGCATTTTCATCTTTGCGTTCAAGAAGTCATAGAACTTTGCTTAAAAATTCCTGTAGCCTTGGGTGCTTTGGACTATCGAATATTTCCGAGGGGGAACCGCTCTCGAGGAGCTTGCCATCTGCCAGGAAAAGAACCCTGTTGCCGACTTCCCTTGCAAAGCCCATCTCGTGGGTTACGACCACCATTGTCATTCCGTCAGCGGCGAGCTGCTTCATAACTTCAAGAACCTCTCCGACCATCTCGGGGTCAAGCGCGGACGTGGGTTCGTCAAACAGCATAACTTCTGGCTCCATCATGAGGGCTCTTACAATCGCAATACGCTGTTTCTGACCGCCGGAGAGCTGGATCGGATAGGCGTCTGCCCTGTCTTCAAGGCCAACTCTTTTAAGGAGCTCAATAGCTTTCTTTTTGGCCTCTTCTTCCGAAATCTTTTTAACCTTTACAGGTGCAAGTATCATGTTCTCCATGATGGTCATATGGGGAAAGAGGTTGAAGTGCTGGAACACCATGCCCATCTTCTGACGGTGGCGATCCATGTCTATCTTTACCCATTTGCCGTTTTCGTCTCTGTATTTCTTTTTAGTGATATCAACACTGTCAAAGAGGATAGCACCGCCTGTTGGCTCCTCCATAAGGTTTAAGGAGCGAAGGAAGGTGGACTTGCCACTTCCGGAGGGGCCAATCACGACCATAACATCACCTTTGTAGATATCAACAGAGATGCCGTCGATGGCTTTTATCCTTCCGAAATTGTAGTGCTTCTCAAGATCTGTTACCTGGATAAGCTTATCTCTTGTCTCCACGGCTCATCCTCCTTTCAAAATATGCTATTACCTTGCTGGTAGGGAAGCACAGGCAGAAGTAAATTGCCGTTGCAACAAGGAGCGGTTCGATGATGATGAACGTTGCGCCGCGCACCGCATTTACTGCGCTCATGATATCCTGAACACCTATAGTGTAGGTGATAGCCGATTCCTTGATGATGACAACGAATTCGTTGGCGATGGCAGGGAGTATGTTCTTGATGGCCTGTGGCAGGATGATGTATCGCATCGTAAGGGACTGGCTCATTCCAAGAGACCTTGCAGCCTCTGTCTGTCCGCCGTCAATTGACTGGATGCCGGATCTCATGATCTCGCAAAGATATGCACCCGAGTTCATTCCGAGGGCAACAACGCCGGGGAAAAACCTCTCAAACTTGATAAACCCAAAAAAGGTGAAGCTTGGAAGTGTGATGAGTGATCCAAATACGCCGTAGTAGATGATCGCAACCTGAACGATTACAGGTGTCGATCTGAGGATCTCAACGTATGCTGTGGCAAGGAAGGAGATGGGATTGAACTTACCTATCGTAACTCCTATTCCGCGTTCCATCTGATGCCCCTCTTTATCAAGCCCCAGAAAAGCAAAGGGATAGATCTTGCTCATCCTCATCGAGGAAAGTATGAGCGCAAGTACAAAGCCTATCGCGACGGTACACATTGAAAGAAGGACCGTTACTGCCATGCCCTGCCAGAAGAGCTGCGCATAGGGCGCTATTTTAGGGAAGTTGTCAATCTTTATAAAACTATCCATATCAAAATCTCCAATAATATTATTAAAAAACACGTTAATTATATCACATCACAGTGTAAAAGTAATGGGTTAAATAGGGAATAGGGGGATGAGTTAATTTAAATATATTTTAATAAAGATTTAATAGCTTTTTGAGGTGTGCAGTGAAACAATAAAAGAAGCTGAAAATGATGCAATAGCATTAATGGAAAGGAGAACAGAAATGAACAGAAAGAGCATTTGTAAAGTGGTTACAGCTTTGCTCATGATGCTCCTCTTGCTGTCTTTAGTCAGGATCGATGCAAAGGCTGCAGCCAAGGTTGTCGAGAAAAAGACAGAGGGTGACATCACATGGACAATGTATGCTGATGGAGTATTTAAGGTAAGCAAGGCTGCGAGTCCAAACACTAAGGGGTATACATATGATAAATATAAAAATAAGATCAAATCGGTAGTCATAGAAAACGGTATTACAGAAATCTGGGGATCTGCATTCTCTAACACCTCCGTTTCGGAAGTATCTTTTCCTGATTCGGTGAAGGTCATAGACGATTACGCCTTTGCCGGATGTGAAAACCTGACCAGCATCAAGCTCCCCAAGGGCCTTGAGACTATTAATGCCTACGCATTTAGAAGGTGCAAAAGACTGACAAGCATTGACATACCTGATTCTGTAAAATACTTAGGCGATTATTGTTTTGGGGACTGCTACAGCCTGGCAAAAGCGAAAATGCCAAGTTCGCTGAAATATATTGGAGACTGGGCATTTGGAGCTTGCAGAAACCTGGAAAACGTAACCATTCCAGGTAAGGTTACCGAGATCGGATATGCCGCATTTCGGGGATGCAGAAGTTTTACCAGTGTAAAAATACCATCTTCGGTGACTTCGTTTGGCAAGAACCACTCAGAGTTTTCTTCTTACGGTAGCGATGAAGTCTTTAAATATTGCAGGAACCTGACCAGCGTTTCAATTCCTAATTCCCTGCTGAAAAAAATTGATGTCGACAGCAACTTTAGTGCAACGCCCTGGCTCCTAAACAGAAAGGGCAAAATAACAGGAGAAGCCGGTGGTTTTAACTATGAACTTGATAAAAAGGGAAGCCTGACACTTAAAGGCAGTGGAATCCTTTATATACCAAGAGAGCTTGAGGTGTATGACTCTGTTATCAAGAGCATTACTATTACCGAGGATTCTAAATATGTGAGTTTGGATGATATATGGGTGGTTGATGATGAGTTGGTAAATCTCGAAAAAATTGTAAACAAATCCTCATCGGTTATAAGGCTTAATCCATGGTATGACGTGGACTTTTCCTGGTATGACAGCAATGGAATGCTAAAGCCGATAGACAGTATAGGAAAAGGAACAGCGGTACGTGTAAAGAACGATACCAGATTCTTATTTACCCTTTCCTTTAATGGCAACGGAGCAACCAGTGGCAAGATGAAGAATATTACAGATGATATCGGTGATACTGTGATCATCCCGGGCAACAGCTTTGTGAAAAAGGGCTATGTCCATAGCGGCTGGAGCTATATAGTTGGCGGCAAGACCTATACAGTAAAGAGCGGCGATGCCATAACGATCTCAAAAGAAGATGTAAAGTTCAAGGACGTTCAAAATGGTCTTAAAATAACAGTCAAGGTTATTTGGGAGAAGGACAGATCCGCTTCCCCCATAGGAACAAATCTCAAGGATAAGTCAGGAAAGAATACCGGATATGTGGTCACAAATGACAAAGAGGGCAGTCTTACTGTCAAATATGTTGGCACAGCAGCTGACAGGAAAAAGAAGACACTGACGATAAGGGACACTGTTAAGGACCTGAATGGCAATATATACAAGGTTACAGCTATTGGTGCCAAGGCCCTTAAGGGAGATACAAAGCTTGTATCTCTGACAACCGGAAAGAATGTTACTCTGATAGAAGCAGAAGCATTTTCAGGATGCAGCTCTCTTACGACGGTAAACCTTAACTCGAAACTCTCAGAGATTGAGGGCAAGGCTTTTTATAACTGCTCATCCCTTACCAAGCTGGTTCTTTCTTCCGATACCACAACCCTTGGTTATAAGTTTGCAGGCAAGTGCAAAAAGCTTAAACTTCTCACGGTAAGAAGCAAGAAAATGGCAAAGAAGACTCTGGATGATGATGCTTTCCTTGACATAGCTGATAATGCGGTAGTAGCAGTACCATCAGGAATGACAAAATCCTACACGAAACTCTTTAGGGCTAATGGGCTGAGTGCAAAGGTCAAGATCAAAGAGACTAAGAGATAAATCTAATCCGGCCGTCGGATTTTTAACGTAAAAAACGTCAGGGACTAGCGCTTTTTAATCAACAAGGCTTGTCTCTGACGTTTATATTTTAATGTTCAAGTTTTCAGGCAATTACTGATCGAGAAGACCTTCGATGATCTCTCCGGAAGCCTGCTCATTGGCTGTTGCAACGAACTCGTCCATCTTTCCCTCTTTCTTGGCCTTGGCGATTGCTTCGTTGACAGCGGCCTTTAATGCGTCATTGCCCTTGCACACACCGATGGCTGAGCCTTCTGCCTCTTCATAGGGAACGTCGAGTGCCACGCACAGATCAGGATAGTTTTTGGCATAGCTCTCAGCAACAGCGGTCTCAATGTAAGCACCGTCGAGCTTGCCGGCAAGGAGCTCGGCGATGATATCTGTCACCTTGGTGAGCTGTATGATCTGTGAGTCAGGGCTGTTTGCCTGTGCAAGGTCAACCTGGATGGAACCAGTCTGGGCACCGATCTCGTAGTCCTTGTTGTTGGTGTCCTCAAGTGACTTGAAATTGTCCTTGTTGGAATTGAGGCATACAAAGGACTGGCCGCCTTCATAATAAATATCTGAGAAATCCATGATGGATTCACGCTTTGGATCCGGGGAAAGACCTGCGACGCCCAGGTCAACTGCCTTGGTCTGAAGCTCCATAAGAACGCCGTCAAAATCTACGGGGACAACCTCAAGCTCAAGTCCCATGTAATCTGCAATGTAGCCCGCAAGAGCGATATCAAAGCCGGCGAGCTGCGGTGTGCCTGAATCATCGATTGCATAGAACTCGTAAGGTGCAAAGTCAGGTGATGTAGCCACGGTGAGCTTGCCGGGGGTAATTGTTGTGACAGCAGAGGCGCCGCCTTCTGAAGTTGCCTGCTCTGACTTGGGAGCTGATCCTCCGCAGGCTGTCATGCTAAGAACAAGAACTCCTGCAAGAAATGCTGATAATAACTTTTTCTTCATAATGATCCTCCTTGTATATGCATTTACTTGTCAGAATAATGCATAAATATTCAAATATTTGATTTTTTATTTATAATAATACAGTAATTGATAAGAGTCAAGTAAAAATGTATGACTTCTAAGAGCAGGGCCATTGACCCTGCTCTTCATAAAATATAGATTTTAGCTTAACCTAATTGATCGGATGTCAACGTGAGCTTAATTATCTGCATCGATTCCTTTATCGTTAAGAAGCTTACGTAATCGAGTGATCTCATCTGAAAGGGAAGCATTCTCATCTGAAAGGGAAGCAATTTCATCTGAAAGAGAAGCAATTTCATCTGAAAGGGAAGCATTTTCTGCTGTAAGAGAAGCAATTTTCCTCTCTTTGTAAGCTTGAGAGCGTAAGAATTCCTCGCGTTCCCTCGCAACTTTGATGACGTTTCTGTCTTCGTTGGAAAGGTACATTGATCTGACTGCAGATGCCATATATTCATTACCCTGAGCTACCATCTTAAGTTCCTCCCATGTTCTGGATTTAAAGAGTTTCACCCATCTGTCTATGCCATACCTGATGTCTTCATCTGATGCGAGTTCTTCCTGATTTAATTCTATCACTATCAGGTTAAACCTGTCAGTATAAAGATGGTTGTCCTTCTTGTTTCTCATCTGATATAAGGAACAGAATTCCGGGTGATCTTCAAAGAGAGTAAAGCCAAGGAAACCTATCTGATAGACAGGCTGAACGTTTTCATAATCATCCCCATGATCAAGACTGTCAAATTCCCTGCACAGGTAAGACAGAGAGCGGTACTGCCAGTTCCCCTGATTACGAAGCTGCATTTCCAGGGATAATGTTTTGTCATTATTCATAGTTACAAGGATGTCCATTCTATATTCCTTATCAGATATACTCACGCCGGGTTTGACGGTGTTCTTGATCTCAAGGCACTTGATGTTGTTAGGGCTTAAGTGGAGTACAGAGCTTATTAGGCCTTTAAGTGCATACTTGTTCTCCTGAAAGACAATCCTGAACATGTAGTCGTTTGTCATGCCTATGGTTATTGGCCCTGTTGCGTTAAGATAGGCTTCATCCAGAGGAGCCTGTGTTGTTACTGGTTCATTTTCCATTTAGTTCAAAATCCTCCATTAGTAAAAATTGTGTGAATATTGGCTGAATTGCCTTTCTGTCACGAACGTGACAGCCTGGCCCGGAATGGGCACGAAGAGAATTGTAGCAGATTTCCCGGCTGAAATCTTTAAGAAAAGCAGCAGATTTTCTTAATTTTTCTTAATAATTTGAAGTGTTTGTATACAGTCTGTTGTATAGATAATGATTCTGTTATTATTATAATTGCGACACCGACAAAAGAGACAGTAACAGGGATACTACACAGGGGAGTGCAAATAAGATTATGGAGACAATGAACCAATCAGAGAGAAATAATATGGAAGCGAAGAAGAATGCAATAGAGGAGATAAATAACAAGAAGAAACTGATATGTGATGTTGCGGACAGCATCTGGGAATACGCAGAGACTTCTCTTTTGGAGTACAGATCGTGTGAACTATACTGCAAGGTACTTAAAGAAGAAGGGTTTAAAGTTGAAAAGGGATTTGACAATATCCCGACAGCATTTGCTGCGAGCTTTGGAAGCGGCAGGCCGGTGATAGGGATCCTGGCCGAATATGACGCACTCTCAGGACTATCGCAGGAGAGAGCGGTTGCAAGTAAGTCCCCGATTGAGCAGGGAGGCAACGGCCACGGCTGCGGACACAACATTCTGGGGGCAGGAGCTTTGGCAGCAGCTATCGGAGTAAAGAGATATATAGAAGATGCCGGAAAGGGAACTGTCATTCTCTACGGATGCCCCGGAGAGGAGGGCTGTGCCTCCAAGGCCTTTATGGCCAGAGACGGCGTGTGGAACAGCCTTGACGCGGCGCTGACCTGGCATCCACATGACTGCAACGAGGTTGTGACAGGATCCTCCAACTCCTGCATACAGATCCTTTATACTTTTACAGGAACCGCGTCCCATGCATCAAATGCCCCGGAAAAAGGCAGGAGCGCTCTTGATGCGGTGGAGCTTATGAATATTGGAGTTCAGTTCCTGAGAGAGCACATGGATGAGCGCGCAAGAGTACACTATGCGATAACCGATGCCGGCGGGTTCAGCCCCAATGTGGTACAGCCCAGGGCACAGGTCCTCTACATGATAAGGTCCAATTATGTCAGAGATGCGCTGGAGCTAAAGAGGAGAGTAGATCTTATCGCTGACGGTGCAGCGCTTATGACAGAGACTATGGTCGAAAAAACGTTTGTAGACGGGCTCTCGGATACGGTGACCAACAGGACTCTGGAAGAAGTGGCCTACAGGAATATGAAAGAAATGCCGCTTCCTTCCTATACTGATGAAGAGATTTCTTTTGCAAAAGAGCTTATGGAAACATATACAGATTCAGGAAACGCCTCTTACACTCCCGGTACGGGATCCGGGTTTGATGCTCTCTATGCAGGCAAGGTGCAAAAAATGATGGATGAGGAAAGGAGCCCCTTGAATAAATTTCTTCTTCCTCATTTTAAGGGAGAGGCATTTAATCCTGGTTCAACTGATGTGGGCGATGTCAGCTGGAACTGCCCGACAGTACAGATACACGTTACTGCATGGCCAAATGGGTGCCCGGGGCACAGCTGGCAGAACGTATCAAGCGCAGGCTCCTCCATAGGCCATAAGGCAGCAGTCTACGCCGGAAAAGTGCTGTGTGCAACGGCAATTGATCTCATTGAAGACAGACAGACTCTGAGAAAGGCTCGGGAGGAATTTATGCAAAGGACTAAAGCCGGATATGTATGCCCAATCCCAGAGGACGCCGTTGCAAAAGCATTAGAATGATGTGATTGAGCAGTCATTTTTTTTGTGATAAAGTAGTTGTAGTGGCGTCAAGCCACAATCTCCTAATGAAAGGTGGTGGTTTTTATGAAGTCAGATCCTCATTTGTGCAGCAGCGATTCTGCTCCTGATCGAAGTACCATAAAAACCATACGAAGGAGATTATCATGGAAATCACAGAAGAGAAGAGCCTGGTAGAACAGCTTCAGGAGCTGCTCTCTTCCAGGCAGTATACCCAGCTTCGTCAGACCATATCTGAGATGAACACCACCGATGTGGCTGCGGCCATGAGTGAGATGGAGCAGGAGGAGTCACTGAAAATGTTCAGGCTTCTTCCCAAGGATATGGCGGCTGACGTCTTTGCAGACCTGGATATCGAGGTACAGCAGTACATCATCCAGTCCATGTCTGACCGCGAGGCATCCAACATAATTGAAAATCTGATGGCCGACGATGCTACCGACCTCCTTGAGGAGATGCCGGCAAGCGTTGTTAAGCGCATACTTGCTAACGCCAGCCCGGAGACAAGGGCTGATATCAACCACCTTCTCCAGTACCCGGAGGATTCCGCAGGATCCATCATGACTGTGGAATATGTGGACCTCAGGGAAGACATGACCGTGGCTGATGCGATCGAACGCATAAGAAAGAAGGGCGTTGACTCCGAGACAATAAACATCTGCTATGTTGTGACCAAGCAGAAAGTTCTGGTCGGAACCGTTGCGCTCAGATACCTTCTTTTGATGAAGCCTGATGATATCATCGGCGATATCATGAATACCAATGTCATCAGTATCGGGACCATGACTGACCAGGAGGAAGCGGCCAGGATGTTCCAGAAATACGGATTTACCGCAATGCCGGTCGTTGACAACGAGACCCGTATGGTCGGGATCATCACCATCGATGACGTTGTGGACATCCTCGAAGAAGAGGCCACCGAGGATATCGAGAAGATGGCAGCTATCGTGCCGTCTGACAAACCTTACCCCAAGGTTGGCATTTTTGAGACCTACAGAAACAGGATCCCCTGGCTTTTGTTCCTTATGATAAGTGCTACTTTTACCGGAGCCATTATCACCGGTTTTGAGGATGCGCTCTCAGCCTATGTGATACTGACAGCATATATTCCGATGCTCATGGATACCGGCGGTAATGCCGGCTCTCAGGCGAGCGTCTCCATAATCCGCGGACTCTCACTTAAGGAGATCGAATTTGAAGACCTGTTCAGGATCATATGGAAAGAGATAAGGGTCGCTGTGTTGTGCGGACTTACTCTTGGAGCAGCCAATTTTATCAAACTGCTTCTGCTAGATAAGCTCGCGCTCCCTGTTGCGGCAGTCATCTGTCTGACACTTGTGATCGTTGTGCTTATAGCAAAGCTTGTAGGATGCTGCCTTCCGATGCTCGCATCAAAGGTCGGCTTTGACCCTGCCGTAATGGCGAGCCCATTTATCACGACCATCGTTGATGCTTTATCGCTTTTGGTATATTTCAATATTGCCACTAAAATGCTTCATCTTGTGACTTGAAACATATCAGGTTTTATTCTAAAATATTGACGCATGTTTTTTATTATTGTCTATTAGGAATGGAGAAAAAGAAATGACACAATCACGTACACATAACTGTGGTGAGCTGCGCATTGAGAATGTCGGCGAGAGCGTCACCTTAGTTGGATGGCTTGAGAATATGCGTGAAGTCGGAAGCGGACTGGGATTTTTGGTTCTTCGTGATTTCTACGGCACAACTCAGATAGTTCTTGAGACAGAGGAGATGGTCAAGACTGCCAAGGTTATAAATAAGGAATCAACTATCTCTGTCAAGGGCGTAGTAAGAGAGAGGAGCAGCAAGAATCCCAAGCAGGTTACCGGGGATATTGAGGTTGTTCCTGAGTCTATAGAGGTTCTTGGAAGATGCCGTTACAATGAGCTTCCTTTTGAGATCAACCACTCAAGAGAGGCCGATGAGACAGCCCGTCTTAAGTACAGATATCTCGACCTTAGAAATCCCGAGGTCAAAAAGAATATAATCCTTCGTTGCAATGTCGTTGCAGCTCTTCGCCAGGCCATGACTGAACACGGATTTTTAGAAATCACAACACCTATTCTCACAGCCTCATCACCGGAGGGCGCAAGAGACTATCTGGTACCAGCCAGAAAGCACCCCGGCAAGTTCTACGCTCTTCCCCAGGCTCCCCAGCAGTTCAAGCAGCTTCTTATGACAGCAGGCTTCGATCGCTACTTCCAGATTGCGCCCTGCTTCAGGGATGAGGACGCAAGAGGGGACAGGAGCCCGGGAGAGTTCTACCAGCTCGATATGGAGATGGCATTTGCCACTCAGGAAGATGTCTTTTCTGTAATTGAGGATGTTCTTCCTCCTGTATTTGCGAAGTACGGAACCTACAAGAAGGCATCGGGTTCACCGTTTATGAGGATACCTTACCTTGAGGCAATGGAGAAATACGGAACAGATAAGCCGGATCTTCGTATCGACCTTACAGTTCAGGACGTTACGGGTGAGCTTGCAGACTGCGGCTTTGGACCTTTTGCATTAAGGACAGAAGATGGAGAAGAGAGCGGAGTTCGCATCAAGGCTGTAGTAATCTCTGACTTTAAGGAGAGCCGCAAGTTTATCGACAAGACTATTGCAGATGTTGAGGTTCAGGCAGGCAATAAGGCATACTGGTTCAGAATGGATGAAAACGGCGAGCTGGTAGGAGGTATTTCCAAGTTCGTATCTCCCATAAAAGACGCTGTTGTAAGCGCACTGTCACTAAAGGCAGGAGATCTGGTTGTTCTTGCGGCAGGTAAGCTCTCTGCAGCTCAGAAGACAGCAGGTGTTATAGTCAAGACTTTCGGCGCAGCCGTTCCGGGACATATGGACAAGGAGCAGTACACCTTCTGCTGGATAGTAGACTTCCCTATGTACGAGATCGGTGAGGAGTCAGGTGAGCTTGAGTTCTGCCACAACCCGTTCTCAATGCCATCAGGCGGTCTTGAGACACTGCTTAAGGCTGAGAGGGGAGAGATAGATCCTCTTTCGATCACAGCTGACCAGTACGACCTTGTTTGCAACGGCGTGGAGCTCTCTTCAGGAGCTGTCAGAAACCATGATCCCGAGATCATGATCAAGGCCTTTGAGATGGTAAGGCTTGGGGAGGACGACGTAAAAGCCAAGTTCCCTGCAATGTACAATGCATTCTGCTACGGAGCACCGCCACATGCAGGCATTGCTCCCGGTGTGGATCGTATGGTAATGCTCCTTGCAGGAGAGGATTCCATAAGGGAGATCATCCCCTTCCCTATGAACAAGAATGCTCAGGATGTAATGATGGATGCTCCCGGCTATGTAACAGACAGGCAGCTGGAAGAGCTTCATATACAGACTATACTTCCAAAAGAAAACGAAGAATAAAATTAAGAGGTGTCCGGAATCAATCCGGGCACCTCTTTTTACTCTGCTATATCACTGCTTTGGTATTATAACGGGCACAGTCCGCTGAGCTCAGCCATCCTGCAGAAATAGGTCAGATCAGTGAAGTCTGTCTCTGAAAACCTGCTGGTGCTTGAGGTGACACTGGCAAACAGGAAATATCCGCCGCCTGTTTTGATGGTCATATGGTACACTATCATGACTCTGTACTCATGTTTTATCATGAAGTCAGCAAGCTTGTGGTAGTTTTCTTTTTGAAGTTCAAAAATATTTAAAATTTTGATCGGGTAGGCTTTAAACAATTTATGATAATCCTCAGGGGCAACTTCGGACATATCAAGAACCGATTTTTCAGCTCGCCTCAACTCACCCTCTGTTATCACTTTAATACCAAGGCTTGAGGTTTGCTCTGACTCTCCAAGAACGAAGGCCTCATCAAGTCCATAGGTCATAAGTATCTTTTCGAGGGCTCTGTCAAAGGAGACGGACTTCTTTACAAGGAAGCTATCCATGAGATCCATTATAAGATCGCTTTTTGCCAGATCTGTCTGAAACTGCTGAGAGATGGTCATAACCTTGCCATCAAGGTGAATCTGGCCGTGTACGGAAGGGGTATATATGATGTACCTGTCGCGCCCCTTGGTCTTGGCAAGATAGAGCATCTTGTCTGCAAGCATGAACATTTTCTCATAGTCGTCTGCGTAATCAGGGAAAAGAGCTCCCCCCATCGATACTGTTACGGGACTGTTGCCCTTATCGACACTGTATTTTTCACGGATCTTATAGCGTATACTTCTAAGGATCTCTCTAAGCTCAGGCTCAGTGCTTATGCCATCCAGTACCAGCATGAATTCATCGCCGCCAAACCTTCCGACGGCTCCGTGCTTACCGACATAGTCCCTTGTGATATGAGCAACAGTTATTATCACTTCATCGCCCTTTAAATGTCCGTAGGAATCGTTGATCGACTTGAAGTTGTCGATATCCATAAGGAAGAAATAAAAGGATTTAGCGGGGAACTGGCTCATCAGATCCTTGGCGTAATCAATAATGGCTTGTTTGCTGTAGAGCCCTGTCATATTGTCAAAGAAAGAGTCCACACCGCCGGATTTCATTGACTGTATGTCGCTAAGGTCCATCTTAATAAGTTCGCCTTCTTTCAAAGGCTTTTCGATGGTAGATGCTATCCAGGAAAGTTCTCCGTGGAGGTTTCTGATACGGAAGCAGATAAGGGACGACTCTCCGGGCTCTGTCACAAAGAGGACGTTCCTTAAATTGGTCATGTCGTGATCGGGAACAACCTTGCTAAGGTTTGATAATTTCTCTTTTCCCGTATATTCAAGAAAATCACGGCTGGCATGTATTATATTGAAGTCGTCATCGATTGAGAGATAGTATCTGTTGAATTTTTCCATCCGAGTTCTCCGTTTCTCCTAAATATGAATTTATCAGAGAGCCGCGGATACATGCAAGAATTATTACCCATATTTTTATGAAAATTATATAAAAAAGGAAGCATATTGCCTGACAAAAGCTGTGAAACTGTAAAAAACTCAAGTTTAGGCATTATTTTACATCTCTAATAGAATCCAAAAAACATTTAAGATGATATCTTTGATTGGACGAAAGACGATACACTGATTTTATCAGAGGGTCGTCAAAAATAGATTTGTTGGATTCTTCATTCTCAAAAAAATCTTTAATTGAAATCTCCAATGTTTCACAAAGAATACTATCTTTCGCTTCCTGGAAAAAATCGCCAGATTGGTTGGTAAACAGCCATGGTGTTTCGGATAAGGAATTTAGACAATTAAAGAATAAATCCTTTATCTTGGTAGACTCTTGAATCATAGAAAATGCCCTCCAATTAACTTAGATTTTCCGGCGCACCGGAATTGCCTTGCTAATCGAAGGGCGCGAAGCGCCGCATTTTTGAGGGCTTTTGTCAAGTGTTTTTTTGATTTTATATAAGAAAATTGGTAGTTACTTAACTTAATAGAAACTACCTACCATTGGGGCCTGTCACCGTGAACTATGATGTGACCATGCTGCTGCTTGAAATCCGGTAAGAAGCCAAAGCTTACCGGTCAGGAGCTGACCGGTAACAGCCAAAGAAGGTCAAGAAGTCGAGGGGACGGCTCTTTTGACTTGTTCTGAACGAACAAGTCAAAGGAACCGTCTCTTTATTTTTTTTGTGAATATTTAATAACAAATTAATAATTTGCAGTATAAAAATTGTAAAAAAACAGTGTAAAATAGTTGTGGAGGATTAAAAAGACAAAGGAGTTATTTATGACAACAGCTGAGATGGAACAGTATAAGAAGTTGACACAGAGGATTGAGAGCGGAGAAATCGCCAACCAGCCGTGCTGGTCTTTTATTAAGGAACTCAATTCCTACAGCAAAGAGCGCATTGAGAGCCTCTCTATTAGGGATGGCTACAGGACCTACACTTACAGACAGATGTTCAGGCAGTGGGAGAGGTACGCAGAAGCTTTTTCGGGGCTCGGACTGACCGGTGAGAACCATTCACGGGTGGCGCTCATATCTACACCACTTACAGAGTCGATTTTTGCCTTTTATGGTCTGAACATGACAGGTGCATCCATATCACTGATCTATCATTTTGATCTGTATGATGACAGGCAGATCCACAGCATGATCGAGAAGGAAAAAATAACTGATGTCATTGTTTCAGAGCTTTTTGCTTTCCCGCAGATGATGAAACGTCTTGTAAGAGACAAGGAGCTTTTGGGACTTAGGAATATAATCGTGCTTGACAGCCCAATGGGAGGAGACTACGCATTTCCTGCCCTGGAGATGATCCGGAACATGAACAAGGAGTTCTGCCGTGAGATAGAGGGGTGCTTCCTGATGGAGGATATCTTTAAGAAGTATGAGGCATTTCCGGTTTCATACGGCAAGGAGACGGCTCCCATAATTCTTCACACCACCGGAACCGTCAGCGGTATGCACAAGCCGGTGCCGCTTAGTGACAAGGCCATGAACGCTTTTGTTGTCAGCGCCCTGAAGGCAAAGGAGACCTATGAAGATTTTAAAGAGGTTCCTGAGCACATGGTAACATATCTTACTCTGAACATGGCGTGGGTATATGCCATGGTAGATATGCTGCATACGCCCCTCGGACTTGGAATGGAGATAGTGAGCCTTCCTGTCGGCGCGACTAACCCGAGGTATTCAGAGGCAATTGAGAGTTACGGAATCAGTGTACTTTTTACAAGTAAGAGTATTCTGGATACGTGGCTCAAGACAATGCCTGATATTAATCTGTCAAGGCTCAAGGTGGTATTTATGGGCGGAACCTATATCTCGCCTGAGTACAAACAAAAGTTTAATGATTATCTGAGATCCTGCGGTTCCACAGCCCGGATTATCAACGGCTACGGACTTTCGGAGATGGGAGGAGCGTGCTGTCTTGCTCCCTCCTCAAGGGAAGACGACGCAATTGGATTTTTGCTGCCGGGATTTAAGGCCAAGATATTTGTGGAAGATGAGAAGCGCTACTATGATATTTCCGATGGAGCGCGCACAGGTCTGCTTCTCCTCAATTCTCCCACAATGAGCAGTGGAAGGCTTGATGATTCCGTTTTCTTTGAGCTAGAGAAGGTTGACGGAGTAGAATATTTCAACAGCAACGACCTTGTGAGGGTCAATGAGGACGGAAGTCTTACCTGCATCGGAAGATCCAACCAGTATTTCGTAAATAATGCCGGAGTGCGTTTTGATGCCGGTCTTGTTGAAAATGCTGTCACATCACAGCCGGGTATTACTGCCTGTGGGCTTGCTCCGGAGTTCCACAAGACACTTCACGACAATATTCCTGTCCTGTATGTCGAGATGACGGATCAGGGCATGAGTGATCTCGGTACCCTTCGCAAAGCCCTGATTCAGGTGTTTATTACAGACGGAATGCTGGCAGATTCCAATCTGCCGAGCCAGTGCGTATTTGTCAAAAAGATACCGCTTAATTCCAGCGGAAAGGTAGACGCCAAGAGACTTGCGTCAGGAGCAGTGACAGGAGAGCGCTACTCTGTTAAGCCGGTCCGTATAGACGGCAAAGTGATCGATATACTGCTTGTTCCTGCAGCTGAGGGAGAAAATGCCACCATGGGAGCGGGAATACCTGAAGAACTTGAGGGCGATCCCTACAATATCCTCTCAGAGGTGTTTGCTGTTATTCCGGATCTTAACAAGGGGAAATTTTCCAAGCTGTTCCATATTCCCGGACTCAGAGAACTTGTACTCAAACTGACGGATTTTGATATTAAGAACATACCACAGAGTATGTGGAATTCGACACCCAAAATTTTCGATCTTCTAAACAAAAAATATATGATACCTTATATGAAAGGAGTGACAAAAATGAATAACAAGAGAAAAATGAATCAGTTTGGCGGTTTTATGCCTATGTTCCAGAACATGATGCCCATGCCGCCGATGCCACCAATGCCTTTTATGCCAAATTATTTTGGCATGGATTGGTCCGAGGCAAGAAATGGCGTCAAGAATGTCGATGAATGGATGGATGGCTGTGAGTCTAACTTCCTGACTGTATGGGAGCAGATGATCGATATGAACAAGACTTCCATCGAGACTTCCAGAGATCAGTGGGAACAGTTCTTTGACCACATCATGGATATGGAGGATACCTTTATAGAGTCTCTGCCTGATGAGCTTCCTACAATGCCGGGATTCCCTCCTATCCATGTTTCACCAAAGGATTTCATGGAAAGAGTTAAGAAGTTCCAGCTTTCTTCGAAAGTTCATTTTATGGAGCAGGCTGATTCCTGTGCTGACTATCACGTTGAAAGACAGGAGCAGATCCGCGATATGGTAAAATCTGTGACTGAAAAGGTTTCTGAGCAGAGAAAGGAATTTGCCGAGGAAAGAGCGGCTGCTGCGTCAGCAGAGGCTGAAGCCACTGTAGAAGTGGCTGCAAAAGAGGAAGGGCCTAAGGAAAAGGCTACTAAAACCGAAGCGCCCAAGGAGAAGGCTGCAAAGGCTGACTCTTCTAAGGGTGATGCCAAGAATAAAATCTGAATCTGACCAAAAACAGGTTAATTCATGATATTTGGAAAAGGGAACAAGTACTGATCAGCTGTTCCCTTTTTCTGTGCATTGCTCTGCCAAGGAAACACTGATTAAATCAGCGCTTCCCTAAAGAAAGGAAAGTATACTGATGAATATAATACTCAAGGCTCTCCTTGCCAATGCTAAAAAAGCTAAAGGAGGCAACTCGGCACCGCCTGTTCCGTTTATGAAGATCAAGGCGGAAAAACAGGACAGGCCGCTGCCGGGGGAGCTTTTGGAGGAGAATGACATTCCCTACGCCGATCCTGCCAAAGGACTGTTTGCCGATGTTGTCTTCCCTAAGAAAAAAGAGACCAAAACACTTCCTATTGTCATATTTGTTCACGGCGGAGCTCTGGTGACGGGAGACAGGAAGGCTGACAGGGTGTTCTGCCAGGAGCTTGCTTTAAAAGGCTTTGTTGTTTATTCCGTGGAATACCGCCTCATCGACAGGGCTGATGCCTATGGTATGGTGTCTGACATCTTTGACGCATTTGAAATGGTCAGAAATACGGCAGGCCGGTTTGGAGGCGATCCGGACAGAGTCTCACTCTGCGGTGAGAGCGCAGGTGCCTTCATCTGCATCTATGCAGCGGCAGGAGAATCGAAAACACTTCGGAAAATTTTTGAAATAAAAAAAGAACCACTTCACATTTCACATCTCATTCTTTTCAGCGGGATGATATACACCATGGGTATTGATCTGATAGGTACAGTGTACAGAAGAGCGCTTTTCGGAAAGAAGAATTTGGGCTTGGGATCCATGAAAAAGCTCTCTCCTGATAATCCCAAATTATTGCGCTATCTCCCTCCGGTGTATCTGGTCAGTTCTGATGCGGATTTTATGAGTGGCAATACGCTTGATTTTGCAAAGGCTTTAAGGCGTTGGCATCACGATTATAAACTCATGTACTACCCGATAGGGGAGGAACTGACACATGCTTTTCCTGCTCTGTTGCCCTCCCTGCCGGAGAGTACTGAGGTAATTGACGCAGTTTCTGAATGGATTACCGGAGCTTAAGTACCACAAAGCTCTGTGGCTCCATGAATAGCGGAGTTCCGCTTATGGTGGAAGAACCGATTTCAAAGATTTTTTCATGGGAGCCCGGTATTGTGACCGTAGCCTTTTTGTCTGAGGGATTTATGGCTATGCATAGGCCTCCGCGCTTAAGCATCCGGGTGCCTGTCACCAATGGTTTCGACGGTAGATGCTATCCAGGAAAGTTCTCCGTGGAGGTTTCTGATACGGAAGCAGATAAGGGACGACTCTCCGGGCTCTGTCACAAAGAGGACGTTCCTTAAATTGGTCATGTCGTGATCGGGAACAACCTTGCTAAGGTTTGATAATTTCTCTTTTCCCGTATATTCAAGAAAATCACGGCTGGCATGTATTATATTGAAGTCGTCATCGATTGAGAGATAGTATCTGTTGAATTTTTCCATCCGAGTTCTCCGTTTCTCCTAAATATGAATTTATCAGAGAGCCGCGGATACATGCAAGAATTATTACGCACATATTATTATGAAAATTATATAAAACGGAGTCAAATTGCCTGACTAAAGTTGTGAAACCGCATAAAATGCGATATGATAGACTATAGGTTTGTATGGACTTTTCTCAATTTCTGTATATTGAGAAAAATGTCCGATTACTTAGAACACTTGGAAGGAGCAGATTGGGGCAAATGGAAATAAGAAATGCTTCAAGACTTATCGGTCAGTTTGCAATGGTGGGTCAGCTCGGCCTGTCTCTGCTCATGCCTCTTCTGATGTGTCTTTTCGCATGCTACCTTCTGGTTTCGAAGTTATCCGTAGGAACCTGGGTTTATATACCGGGATTTATTCTGGGTCTTGGATCATCTATGATGACCGCTTATAAAGTATACCTTTCGGTTGTGAGTAAGCAGGAGAAGAAAAAGAGAGATCCTAATGAGGTATATTTCAACAAGCATTTTTAGGGGAGCGGTCATATCAATACATTATCGGGGAGATTTAAATAAATAGTATGAAATTACAGGATGCTGTAAAAAAGGAAACGGGGAACATAGCGCTGGGGACGGGAGTCGGCGTTGTGATCATGTATCTGGTATTTTTTTGTTTGCACATGGCAGTCCCTGATTGGGCGCCATTTGATATAAAAGTGATTCTTGGAGGAATTGGCGGATTCTTAGTTGCAGTCGGCAATTTCTTCTGGATGGCTGTCACAGTGCAAAAGGTTGCATCCATGGATGATGAAAAGGCAGCGAGGTCTGCCATGGGCGTCAGCTACAGGTACAGGACGCTCCTTCAGCTTCTGTGGGTAATACTGGCTATATTTATTCCAGTATTCAACTTAGTGGCGGGCATAGTTCCGCTGTTCATTCCCAGTTTATTTATAAAACTACGCGGTATCATTTCTGCGGGGAAAGGAGGTTGAAGGTTATAGCATGAGTCAAAGCTTTGAAGTTGATTATGCGAAGATATACTGGACCATCAAGACCGGAATTCCCGTTCTTGGGGATTTGAACATCACTGAGACGCTCATTGTGAGCTGGATAGTGATGATCATAATCACAGGGCTGTGTATCTTTCTGACGAGAGATCTCAAAGTTGAGAATATCTCGAAACGTCAGGCTTTTGCTGAGATGCTGGTTGAGACAGGTAATAACTTTGTTCGGAACAACACCGGCGGTACCAAATTTGACAAACTGATACCTTTTGTGTCAGCTCTTTTTGCCACAAGTGTTGTGTCGAACCTTATAAGCCTTGTGGGGCTTCGAAGTCCGACAGCAGATCTTTCAACAGAAGCCGGCTGGGCTGTGGTGGTATTTATCATGATCACCGCAACCAAGATCAAGACCAACGGATTTGGCGGATATCTTAAGGGCTTCACGACACCTATTGCAGTCATGACACCGTTTAATATCCTGTCAGAGTTGGCAACGCCAGTCAGCATGGCATGCCGTCATTTTGGAAACATTCTTTCCGGAGTTGTTATTGACGGACTCATCTACTGGGCTTTGGGGCTTGCATCGGCAGCCCTGTTCGGACTGATACCGGGAGCGGTTGGACAGTTCCTGTCCAAGATACCGATTCTCGGAATCGGACTGCCTGCAGTTACCGGTGTGTACTTTGACTGGTTCTCGGGATGTATGCAGGCATTTATCTTCTGTATGCTGACAGTCATGTATATAGCTAATGCAGCAGAGGAAGGCTAAACAGACATAAAAAAATACAATCATATAATCAGGAGGCATAGAATTATGGGTGATTTTCAGTTACTGGCTAGAGGTATTGCACTTGCAGGATGTGGAATAGGTGCAGGATGTGCGCTTATTGCAGGTATTGGACCTGGTATTGGTGAAGGAACTGCTGTTTCAAAGGCTCTTGAGGCTATCGGACGTCAGCCTGAGTGTAAGGGCGATGTTACCGGAACAATGCTTCTTGGATGCGCTGTTGCAGAGACAACAGGTATCTACGGTTTCGTTACAGGTCTTCTTCTTATCTTTGTTGCACCCGGAATGTTTATGGGATACCTTCAGTGAGATAGTAGATAAAGGAGAACGATATGAATATGGCACTAATCGCACTAACTGCGGATGCTGCTAAGACGCAGGACCTGGTTACGCTGGTGCCCTGGACATTTATCATTCAGATAATCAACCTTTTTATTCAGGTCTATCTCATTAAGAAGTTTCTTTTTAAACCAATTAACGAGATCCTGGAAAAGAGAAAGAATCTTGCGGATAAGGTCATAAGGGAGGCCAGGCAGGCCCAGGAAGAAGCCGATTCCTTAAAGAGCCAGTATGAGAACAGTCTGACAAGTGCCCATGCACAGGCTGCTTCTATAGTATCAGAGGCGCAGAAGCAGGCCCAGGACAAGGCAGACCTTCTTGTTAAAGAAGCTGAGCAGCAGGCCGCTTCCATTAAGGCAAAGGCCACGGCTGATATTGAGCAGGAAAAGAAAAAAGCTGTCAATGAGGCCAAGGATGAGATCGGATCTCTTGCCATGGAGATTGCCGGCAAGGTTGTTGAGAAAGAGATCAACGAGGCCGATCACAGGAAACTTATAGACGATTTTATTACCAAAGTTGGAGCATAAATAAAGCTTAAAAATCGACGAAGGAGGTTTTTTATGTCTAAAGCTGGAGATCTTTATGGGCAGAGCCTGTATGATCTGGCAGTGGAAGAAAACCTTACGGATGATATACTTGGCGAAATGGAGTGTGTCAGGGGTATCTTTGGCGATAACCCCGATTATGTGGCACTCCTCTCGGAGCCTTCAGTTCCAAAGAACGAGAGATTACAGATGGTGGACGAGTCCCTGGGCGAATCTCTAAAACCTTATCATCTGAACTTCATCAAGATACTCATAGAAAAAGGACTGCTTCGTGAGTACTCGGCGTGTTATAAGAGATTCAGAAAATCTTATAATGAGGACCATGGTATAGCTGACGCACTGGTGACAACAGCAGTTGCATTGACAGAAGGTGAGCTTGAGCAGCTTAAGGAGAAACTTGAGAAGATCAGCGGTAAGAAAGTTCTTTTAAATCAGAAAACAGATCCTGACATCTTAGGCGGTGTGAGAGTGGATCTGGAGGGACAGCTCTTTGACGGATCGGTCAAAGGAAGGTTATCCGAGCTTCGTAAAAAAGTTAATGAAACAGTCATCTAAAACAATACATCGGAGGATGATATGGAACTAAAACCAGAAAAAATATCCGAGGT